>JAJRQE010000253.1 GCA_024280415.1 Spirochaetota bacterium
CAAGCTGAATATCCTTACTGCTCTCAAACTCAAAGGCAACACTATCATAGAGAGGAGGTCGCAGAGCTTTGTGAAAATCGGAAGAGTTGCCCTTTCCATGCACCGCTCTTGTATTAAAACTGGTCACAACTTCTGGCCCCCACCCATAAAGTAGAGAAAGTCCAGCTCATCCCCATTCTTCACTTTTGTGTCGGCAAATAAAGATCTTTCGACAAATTCTCCATTGAGCTGTACAGAGACCATGTCCGGTGATTTAACATTCTCTGCTGAAAGAAGCTCAGTAATAGAGAGGCCAGCTTTAGATATAACCTTTTGTTCACCGTTAATTGTTAATTCCATTAATAATCTCCTTTAATTTCATTCGATAGATACAATTTAATATAGTTTATAAACTTTATCAACTATATTAACAATAAATCGGATTTTTTCTTTTTCCATCGGCGGCACCTTGACAACGACTCCCACGATATCTATAGTTAACTATGTTTATAAACTATACGGATTCCGGAGTATTTACTTGAAGATATCCACAAAGAGCAGATACGGATCAAGAGCAGTTCTCGAAATTGCTCTGAGTAGAAATGGTGAAAAACTGACAAGAAAGCAGATTAGCCAAAATCAGGATATACCATCATCCTACCTTGAGAATATTCTAATCAGCCTGAAAGCCAACGGAATTATACGAACCATAAGGGGGCCCAAAGGCGGGTACCAACTGGCTATGGAACCGGAAAATATTACAATCTTCAAGCTGGTGGAGGTACTCGAGGGCAGTGCAGACCAGATTCCCTGTCTTGAAGATAAGAGTAAATGTACAAAAACCAGTATATGTGTAACCCGGGATGTCTGGAATAATCTTCAAAAAATTCAGGAAGAGTTTCTCAAAGGTATTACAATTAAAGATCTTGTTGACCAGACTCAAAAATTATACAGCCCCACTTTCTCGATATAAAACAGGAGTAAAGCCATGAATATTGCCGAAAATATTACAGATTTAATAGGAAACACACCCCTTGTACGGATTAAATCTTTATCCCGGACAACTGGAGCTAAAATAGTTGGAAAAATGGAGTCCTTTAATCCCCTTTCGAGTGTAAAGGACAGAATTGCCCTGGAGATGATACTCGAGGCCGAAAAAAGGGGAACCTTAAAAAAGGGGGATCTTATTGTTGAAGCAACAAGCGGGAACACCGGAGTAGGACTCGCTTATATTTCTGCGAGCAGAGGATACAGATGTATCCTTACCATGCCAGACTCTATGAGTATTGAACGGAGAAAGATTCTTACAACCCTTGGAGCAGAACTTGTACTGACTCCTGCTGAACAGGGAATGAATGGAGCCATTGAAAGAGCAGATGAAATTCATAGAGAGACTCCAGGCAGTTTCAAACCCGATCAGTTTATGAATCCCGCAAATCCTGAAGCACATAGAAAAACAACTGCAAAAGAGATACTTAGAGACACAGATGGGAATATCGATATCTTTATTGCCGGTATCGGAACAGGAGGGACAATTACAGGTTGTGGTGAGGCACTGAAAGAGTTCAACAGCAACATTCAGATAATTGCAGTTGAGCCGGCAGAGTCTGCCGTACTCTCAGGAACTCCTCCCGGACCACACCGGATCCAGGGGATCGGAGCAGGATTTATACCAGAAATTCTCAATACCGGTATCCTTGATGAAATTATCAGGATAGACTCTGAGGAGGCGGCTGATACAGCCCGCAGAATGGCAAAAAATGAGGGTCTGTTTTTGGGTATTTCTTCCGGTGCAGCTCTTAAAGCGGCTGAAATAGTTGGCAAACGACCGGAAAACAAAGGGAAAAATATTGTGGTCATTCTCCCGGATTCCGGAGAACGATATCTTTCAACATGGATTTTTAATTAGATTACAGGAGGATTTAATGAGTTATAAACTGAATACAATCGCTCTGCACACAGGTGCAGTCATTGATGAAACAGGATCCAGATCGGTTCCGCTTCATCGGACAACAGCCTATATGTTCAAAAATACGGAACATGCTGCAAACCTCTTTGCTCTTAAAGAGCTGGGAAATATCTACACCCGCCTTCAAAACCCTACTCAGGATGTTCTGGAACAAAGAGTTGCGGCTCTTGAGGGCGGTGCAGCCGCACTTGCCCTGGCATCGGGTACTTCCGCGATTTTTTATACGGTAATTAATATTTGCGGCAAGGGTGATGAAGTAGTTGCAGCAGTAAACCTCTACGGAGGAACCTTCACCATGTTTAAGAATATTCTGCCGGAACTGGGAATTACTGTAAAATTTGTTGACCCCCTTGACCCTGTGGAATTCGAAAATGCCATAAGTGATAAAACCCGCCTACTCTATACAGAAATAATCGGAAACCCCACTCTTGATGTGGCCGATATTGATGCAATTTCCGAAATTGCAAAGAGGAATTCAATTCCACTGGCAGTAGATTCCACGTTTACGACCCCATACATGATTCGCCCCCTGGAACATGGTGCGGATATTGTAATTCACTCACTTTCCAAATGGATGGGCGGCCATGGAACAGGTATCGGAGGAATTGTCGTAGACAGCGGAAAATTTGACTGGAGCAACGAAAAATTCAGGCTCTACAACGAACCTGACGGCTCCTACCATAATATCAGATTTGCCCGTGATCTTGGAGATCTGAACCCTCTTGCCTTTATACTCAGAATGAGACTGGTTCCCCTTCGAAATCTGGGTGCATGTATCAGCCCTGATAATGCATGGATGTTTCTACAGGGAATAGAAACTCTGGGCTTAAGAATGGAGAGACACTGTGAAAATGCAATGAAAGTTGCAGATCATCTTGAGAGTCATCCAAAGGTAAGCTGGGTACGCTATCCTGGACTTAAAAACGATCCCGGTAAAACCGTATCTGACAGACTGTTTAAAAAGGGATATGGAGGCATGGTTGTATTTGGTGTTAAGGGTGGAAAAGAAGCAGGAGCCACATTCATAAATAATCTGAAGCTCATTTCCCACCTTGCCAACGTTGGAGATGCAAAGACTCTGGCCATTCATCCTGCAAGTACAACCCATTCCCAGCTGACAGAAAAGGATCAGGCTGCCGGAGGAATTACACCGGATCTGGTTCGTCTTTCTATTGGAATCGAGGATATTGATGACATCCTAAGCGACATTGACCAGGCTCTGCAAGCATAAAAGATGTTTTAGTCGTTTAAATATATATATCATCCTGGTTACAGCTGTCAGGGTATTAGGCTATATTACCCTGACAGCAGATAATTATCAGATTAAGAGGAAAAATATGGCAATAATTGTACCCGAAAACTATCATGCAAAAAAAGCCCTGGAAAGTTCCAGAGTACACTGCATTTCCAAATTCAATGCACAAAAACAGGATTTCCGCCCCCTTAGAATTGCAATACTCAATATTATGCCCGAGGCCAACAGTTATGAGTACAATATTCTCTTTCCAATAGGGAGGGCAATTATACAGATAGAACCCGTATGGATCAGGCTGAATACTCACCCATACAAGAGCACAAGCAAGGCTCACCTTGATGAACTATATATCTCCTTTGAAGACGCCATTAAAGAAAGAGGGCTTGATGGCCTGATTATTACCGGTGCTCCTGTAGAAGAAAAATCTTTCACGGATGTCTGGTTCTGGGATGAACTTTCAGAAATACTCGACTATGCCAAAGGGAATATAGCTTCCACTCTGGGGATATGCTGGGGAGGACTGGCTCTGGCAAACTATATAGGAATCGATAAGATCCTTTATGACAGAAAACTTTTTGGTGTATATCCTCTTGATAACATTAACAGGGGGCACAGAATAACCGGAGATCTGGATGATATCTTCATGTCCCCACAATCGAGACATGCAGGAATCAGTGACAAGATACTGGAAGCTGAAAGGGATAGAGGGAACATTAATCTTCTGGCCCATTCCGATGATGCAGGGTATGTCATATTTGAAACAACTAATAAGTCCTTTATAATGCATCTTGGACACCCGGAATACGAAACAGAAAGACTTGTCAATGAATATAGGCGGGATCTTCAGAAAGGACGAACAGATGTCCAAAAACCCCGTAATTTTGATGTAGACAACCCTAAAAATAACTGGAGGGGGCATAGTCTGGAATTCTTCCAGCAGTGGGTTAAGGATGTGTATATTAGAACACCTTATGAGATTTAATAAATACTTCCCATCGGTTAACTAAACTCTGTGGCCTTTGGGAAATATCTCTTGCTTTAACTCCTACCCTCTCCTGATCATAGTCTGAACATAGCGCCTACGCCCAGAAAGCCGTAAGGATTTTTAAAGGCATCTGCAATGCTGCTTTTATTAAATTCAATCATACTGAACCATGTAAGGCCTACTGAGAAGCCTCCTAGTTTTACTTCGGCCAGAGCCTTAAGATTTCCACCAAGAGAAGGCTTGCCGCCAGTAAGATTAATACCCAGATTAGGCCCCAGACCTAATCCAAATCTGAACAGAAAAAGATCTATGTTCAGACCAACATCACTGAGCAGATAGATTCTCCTGTTACCAAGGTATTCTGCATTGACACTAAGGGAGAGAGATTTCAGATACAGACGTCCCTCTGCACCGAAGGCAAGGTCTTCAATTCCAATGCCTGAAACACTGGATGCAGTAACATCCTGGGGATTTATAGGAGCAGCATAGAAAGCATTTGGACCCAACCAGAAATCAGCTGCCGATACACTCATTGCAATAAATATTAATACTATCACTACATACATTATCTTTTTATTCATATTTATACTCCTTCAGGTAGAAGTGTATACCATTAGTTTCATTTATCAGGAGAAAATCCTAAATTTTACTAAAATGTTCATATAATTAAAGGCCTTATTTATAAATTCCACCCCTCATTATCCCAAGGTAAAAATTCCAGTTCTCCATATAGTCATGTTTTATTTTAAGCGGATCTTTTTCTGTCTTAATCTCAGTCAGAAAATCGAAGCGTGTTTTAAGAAGAAGCCACATTGCAAGTTCAAGAATCTGCCCTTTCGGGTACTGCAGTCTTGTGGTATCGGCATCCCCAAAAAGTTCGAGAAAATGACTGCGAAAGATACTCTGGATCCCCTGGGATATCCTGTCATTGGCAAGATTTGAGGTTCGGGCAATAAGATAGACAAATTGGGGATGATCAATATAAAAATCTATGGCAAGTTCCGAAACATGTTTTAAACGATCCAGAAGATCCCCCGGGAGAATCTGCATCTCCTCCTTAACACGCCTTTTTAAGTATTCATACAACCTTGAATAGGTATAATCAACAATAAAAATAAAAAGCTCTTCCTTGGATGAGACATACTCATACAGTCCTCCCTTGGAAATTCCCGCTCTTTTAATAATGCCGTCCATGGATCCGGAATCGTATCCGTGTTCACCAAATTCCGCAATACACGCATTTATAACCTTCTGCTTTTTCTTTTCAGATAAGTTTTCAAACGTTGCTTTCATATGACACCTAAAAAAACCTTAAATCAAGAACCCTCTTTATCTTGCCACCATCGGTACGACCAAGACTATTCGGTTCAGTCAGAGTAATCTTTGCATGGAGACCCAGTCGATTGATAAGAAGCTGTCTTATCTTATTCTGAAACTTCTGAACCTTCCGGATCTCATCAAAGGCGATAAAATCGGGAGTTACTTCGACCTTTAACTCTATAATATCAAGACCTTCATCCCTATCCAGAATAATCTTAAAATGGGGTTCAACACCCTCTATTTCAAAAAGAAGCGCTTCTATCTGGGATGGAAACAGATTATTTCCATCTACAATCATCATATCATCGGTACGTCCGGAAATTCTTTTTATCCGCCTTGTAGTTCTTCCACAGCTGCAGGATTCTTCAACTATACTCGAAATATCGCCTGTCCTGTAGCGAATCAGGGGAAATCCCTGTTTGGTTATAGTGGTAAAGACCAGCTCCCCTTTTTCTCCCGGAGGGAGTATCTGCAGAGTCTCAGGATCAATTACTTCAACTATGAAGTGATCTTCGTTGACATGCAGACCGTCACGCTCTTCACATTCGAAAGCCACACCTGGACCCATAACCTCACTCAAACCATAGTTGTCAAAGGCTTTAATCTTCAGCCTGGATTCAATCTCGATCCTCATCTTTTCACTCCAGGGTTCTGACCCAAAGAGCCCTACAGAAAGATTCAACTCCTGGGGATCCATGTTGTTCTCCTCCGGAACAGAAACAATGTGAAGGGCATAACCAGGGGTGGAAACCAGAGCCGAAGTCCTGTAATCTTTCATTATCTGGATCTGTTTAAGAACTTCTTCTCCCGAAGCAGGGATAACCGATGCTCCAATCTGTTCAACACCATAATGAAAGCCAAGCCCTCCTGTTGACTGGGAATAGTTGAATGCGATCTGTATGAGATCATGACCAGTCATACCCGCGGCACTCAGGACTCTTGCAACAAGTTCTGACCATATTTTCAGATCATTCCCGGTATAACCTACAACAACGGGATTTCCACTTGTACCTGAAGTTGAATGTATCCGGACAATATCCCTCAGAGGAACAGCAAATGCTTCATAGGGATAACTCTTACGAAGGTCATCCTTAGTAGTAAAGGGGAGCTTTGCCATATCATCGATAGATTTTATTTCCGAAATTTCCAGTCCTGTCTCATCGTAGAGATTCCTGTAAAACGAAACATTACGATAGACCCTGTTAAGAGTTGCCTGAAGCCTTTCGATCTGGAGTGATTCAAGATCTTCATGCTCCATGGTTTCAAATTCTTTTGAATATATCACCCTCATCCCCCTTAGCAATTCCAGCTAACGATCTGTAAATTCTTTATAATCCCGTCCAAGATACGCTCTTTTGACATCATTATTATTCAGAAGCTCCCCGGCTCTCCCTTCCATCACAAGGGAACCGGTCTCCATTACATAACCCCTGTCTGCAATTTCAAGAACAGCCTTTGCATTCTGTTCCACTATTAAAATTGTTTTACCCTGATCCCTGAGAGACTGAACAACCTGAAATATATTCTTTACAATTATCGGTGCGAGCCCCATGGAGGGTTCATCCATCATAAGAAGATCGGTTTCCGCCATCAATGCTCTCCCGATTGCAACCATCTGCTGCTCACCCCCGGAGAGAGTTCCGGCCAGCTGACTCCCTCGCTCCTTCAGGATCGGAAAAAGCTCATAAATATTGTTTAAACGCAGCTGAAGGCCATTTCTCCTCTTTCTTTTAAAAAGGGTGTACCCCCCAAGAGTAAGATTCTCCCTGACAGTCATAGCCGGAAAAAGCTGCCTCCCCTCCGGGACAAGGGCACATCCGCCCCTTACAATACGGTCAGGAGACAAACCCGTAACATCTCTCCCATTGAGCTTTATCTCTCCGGAGGTAGGCTTAACCAGAGAAGCTACTGTGTTGAGTAATGTTGTCTTACCTGCACCATTGGCACCAATAATTGTAACAATCTCCCCTTCCTTAACATGAAGAGTGATCCCTTTCAGGACCTTCAGCTTATCATACCCCGCCACAAGGTTCCGTATTCTAAGCATCATCACCACCCAGATAGATCCGTATAACATCATCATTTTTCTGTATCTCAGAGGGGGTTCCCTCTGCTATTTTCTTTCCAAAATTCAGTACCACAATCTCATGGGAAATATCCATAACAAGTGACATATCATGCTCAACAAGAAGGACTGTTCTCCCCTGGCTGCAGATCTCCTGAATTCTTTCTGCAAGATCCTCAGTTTCATGCATATTCAGTCCGGAAGCCGGTTCATCAAGAAGGAGCATTGCAGGGTCAGCCGCCAGAGCTCTTGCCAGCTCCACTGCACGCTGATTGCCAAAGGATAAGTTGCCCACCTCAATATCACACTTATTATCAAGGTTCAGCCATTCCAGAATAGGCATAACTGTTTCCACGGCTCTTCTTTCCTCCATACGGCTCCTCTTCAGAGAAAGCATTCCTGAAAAAAATCCGGCACTGCTGCGGGTATGATACCCCAGAAGTACATTATTAAGTACGGAAAGATGGCTGCTCAGTTTTAAATTTTGAAAAGTACGGAGAAAGCCCTCTTGTGCAACCTGAAAGGGCTGCATTCCTGTTAAAAGAATATCCCTAAAATGAACTTTCCCTGAATCGGGAGGCAAAAACCCTGCAATCATGTTAAAAAGGGTGGTTTTTCCTGCCCCATTTGGGCCTATGACAGCTTTTATAGTCCCAGGCATAACATCAAAAGAAACATTATCCACTGCATGAAGACCGCCAAAAGACTTGTCCAGTCCCCGAATTTGCAGCAGGGGATCAGAAAGATCTGCCAATTCAGTCATTAATTTCAGCCCCCTGTTTAAATTTTTCAGGTTCCTTTTTTAATAGTCTCAAAATAACGGTTTTCAGGTCATTAAACACACTCTTTCGAATAAAACCTTCGGGCATGAACATCATCATTAATACGAGAATAACTCCGAAAACAGCATCATCAAAGTGACCGAACACTCCCCTGAGGGAAAGAAAGTTTAAAACAAGTCCCATAACAAGAGAACCCCAGAGATTTGCCATCCCTCCGACTGCGACTATTGCTACATACCGGACAGATTTGGCGACACCAGCTTCTGACGGACCGATACCGCCGTTGTAATGGGTCATAAAAAATCCTGCCACAGCTGCAAATACAGCACCGATTACAAAGACATTCACCTTGTACCTTGCTGTATCCACCCCCATTGAATCTGCAGCATCTTCACTTCCATGGAGAGATCTGAGCGCTCTTCCTACCCTGGAGTTAATAAGATTTAGAAGGAGAAACATTCCGACAATAACCAGTAACCATGCAATATAGTAATTTCCAACTCTCGACGTAAAATCACCACTTACATTTACTCCCGGAAAAATTATAAATTCCGGAACATTTGTAATTCCATCAGCTTCTCCTAAAAAAGGGGTTCCAAGGACAATCCGATAGATAATAATTCCAAATCCCATAGTCGCCATTGCCAGATAATGCCCTTTCAGCCTTAGAACAGGAACACCGAGGAAATAGGCAGTTCCTGCTGCAATAATTACAGCAGCAAGTAACGATATCCAGGGACTAATATGAATAACTGTATCACCGTAAAGATTTTCTTTGGAAATAAGCAAACCCATGGAATCAAGAATTTTGTACACTGCAGTAGCGGTTTTTCCGGAAAAATCAATAGTTGTTAAAAATGCGGTTGTATATCCCCCTATGGCAAAAAAACCAGCCTGACCAAGTGAAATCTGCCCTGCATACCCCATAACCATACATAGGCCTGCCGCTACCAATACATAATATGCGGACATAGTAAGCTGAGTCAGAAGAAAAGCCTTTCCGGTTATAAGAGTTAAAAGCTGGATGACTATGACAGTTCCTGCCAGAATAAGCAGAGGAGAGTATCGTTTCATCTAATAGTCCTTCATGGAAGATGCCTGAACAGATCCAAAAATTCCGCTGGGTTTTACCAAAAGTATTACCAGAAGAATAACTATAGAGACTACATCCTTATATGCCATAGGGAGGATGCTTATACTGAAGGACTCTATAAGCCCCAGAAGTATACCTGCAGCAACTGCTGCCGTGGCATTTCCCAGCCCCCCGAGAATCGCAACAATAAAACCTTTAATTGCAAGATCAGTTCCCATTGCATAATGGGTCTGGGTCAGTGGAGAAACAACACAGCCCCCCAGGGCTCCTATTCCGGCAGAAAGCATAAAGGAAAGATTTACCATTGAATCAGTTCGTATACCGCATAGTTTTGCAGCTCTGGAATTCTCGGAACATGCACGCATTGCCTGTCCGGTCAGTGTAAATTTAAAAAACAGAAACATGACAATTACAAGGACAATGGTAACTCCCAGAACCCAAAGCACCTGAGGGGAGATCCGGGCACCGAAAATATTGACAGATGAGATTTCGCTTCCTGTAAAAAACCGTAATGCCCGAATTTGTTCATCCCATACGTATAGAGATGCTTCTCGGAGAAGTATTGAAATCCCAATGGTTACAACTATCATACCCAAAACGGAATTTTTCTTCATTCGCCGGATAAAAACAGACTCAATAAGGCCGCCAATGGCTGATGTTATAATTACCGCTAAAATAATTGCAGGGAGCAGGGGCATATATTGGGAAAACGTATATGCGATCATTCCACCTAGCATTACAAACTCTCCCTGGGCAAAGTTTATAATTCCTGTTGCGTTGTAAATAATGTTATATCCTATAGCGACAAAGGCATAGATACTTCCGACAGTAATACCTGCAAAGATATACTGTAGAATTTGTTCGGCACTCATTATAATCCTTTAAAGAAAGCTTTTAGAGTGTAGACCGCAGTGGGTGTTGGAAAACTTCTTCCACCCCTGCAGTTTATCTGCATTCAGCCTGGTATCCTACCCTATCTATTGGAGAAAATCAAACTCACCATTTCTTACAGTAAGCATCTCAAGGGAGTCCATCCCAAGACCATTGTGGTCTGTTGGTGAGAATGTAAAAATTCCTCCTGTTCCTGGAAAACCTGATATTGATTCCAGGGCATTCCGAACACCTTCCCTGTCTACTGTATCAGCATTCTTTATTGCTTCGACAACAAGCATTATCGCATCGTAGGCATGCCCCCCGAAAGTACTGACATCTTCACCATACTTTGATTCATACGCTTTCTTATAAGCCACAAGTGTCTCCTTCTGAGGATTGCCATCCGGAAGTTTCTCTGCTACAAGCAGTCTGCCTGCAGGGAAAATAATACCTTCCGCAGCCGCTCCTGCTGCTTCAATATATTTTGTATTTCCGAATCCATGACTCTGAAACAGGGGGACATCCATACCCAGCTGCTTCATATTTTTTGGAACTATTGACTGGGCAGGCACAATGGACCAGTTCACTACTGCGTCCACGTTCTTTGCTTTCAGCTTGGTAAGAAGTGCTGTAAGATCAGTTGCAGCCCTGTCATAGGTCTCTGCTATGGCAATTTCAATACCAAAATCAGGCGCATATTTTTCCAGCTGCCCCTTCCCTGCATTTCCAAACCCTGTATTTGCAGCTACTATACCGATTCTTTTTATCCCCATGGACTGCATAGTTGAAAATATCCATTTAGCTACATAGCTGTCCTTCTGAGGAGTTTTAAAAACATAACTTGCAACAGGATCAACAATGGCTTCGGCTGCCGCTGCAGCTACCAGAGGAACTTTGTAAGATTCAGCAATATCTTTAATCTGCATAGTCTCACCGCTGGTGGAGGGACCGATAATCGCCAGTACCTGATCCTCCTCTATAAGCTGCTTCACAAAGGATATTGCCTTCTCAGGGTTTGCTGCAGAATCCTTAATAATCAGTTCAATCATTCTTCCGTCAATTCCACCCCCAGCATTGATCTCTTCCACAACCATCTCTGCTGTTCGGGCTTCAGGTGCTCCCAAAAAGGATGCCCCTCCGGTAACAGCAAAAATTGCCCCGATTTTAATAGTGCCCTCCTCCTTCTGTTTACATGAGGTTCCAAGGGTCACCACAAGGAGACCGACAACAATCAGCATTACAAGAATTTTCTTCATATTTTTCCTCCATTTATTACAACCGACCAGACAGTCTGGTTTCTGACCAGTCAGTCGGTATTACCCTATT
This sequence comes from Spirochaetota bacterium, assembly GCA_024280415.1. Classification (GTDB taxonomy): domain Bacteria; phylum Spirochaetota; class Spirochaetia; order B11-G9; family B11-G9; genus JAJRQE01. The sequence goes on from JAJRQE010000253.1 coordinate 11,648, forward strand.
ACACAAAAAGAAAAGGGTCAAGCTTTTTTTAACCTAAAAGCTTTTTGCACTGTATCAGGGCAGCTATCCGATTTGACGAATGCAGACAGGTATGACATACTATGTCAAGTTAAAAATAGGAAGGGACACAACTACGATGGATAAATTTGAGAAGCTTATTTCGGCTCTATCCGGTGAGCTTACATCATCCGGCGAAATGGAATTGGCTAGAACAATTCACCACTGGATGGAAGAGATCGGTTTAATTCTGGAATCGGAAATATCGATATTATTTCAAAAAGATAATAAAGGGGAATTATACATTGATGATTTCTGGAGAAAGAATAATTCAGCAGAACCAGTTGTTTATAATCCTGCCGAGTTATTCCCATACTTGTCTGTAACGGTTCTCGAAGGGAAAACCATAACAGTATCATCCTTTAATGAGCTTCCAGAAGAAGCAGAGAAAGACAAACAAAATCTAAAAAAAATGGGAACAACTTCCTTTAGTTTCCTCCCCCTCGGTACAAAGGATCAGATTGTAGGAGCCTTTTTCTTTGGCTTCAAGACCAAGAGTGTTCAATGGGAAAAAGCATTTGTTGATAAATTAAGGTTTATTCTCAATATCTTTTCCACAGTAATAAAAAATGAACAGGATAAGAAACAACTGGAGAGCAGACTGGAGTACGAAACCCTCCTGGCAGATCTTTCCGGCGATTTCCTCTCTGTAAAAACCAGTGAAATTGGCGATAAACTTACATTCTGGCTCCATAAGGCTGCAGAGACACTCGGTGTTGACAGGGCTCTGATCTTTAAACTGGACAGCAACAACAGATTCTATATGACATCCACCTGGAGATCGGATCAGGGCAAAGAAATAGTTCCCTATGATCCTGAGGAACTATTCCCCTGGATGAACTCACAACTGAGGAAAAAATTAGCCGTTATTATTCCGGACATGGATGCTTTCCCCCCGGAAGCAAAAACCGACAGGGAAAATATGAAGCTAATCGGAGCTCTTTCGGTCTTAATTCTTCCACTGATAGTTGAAGATACTATGGTAGGGGCTCTTGCTTTTTCCAGTGCGAAGCCCCATTTTTACTTTTCTGAACAGCTGATACTCAGATTTAAAATTATTAGCCAGACATTTGCCGCTGCCCTTCTTAGACAAAAAACACAGGATAGTCTTATTGAAGAGAAGGAACGCCTCGCTGTAACTCTTAAAAGTATTGGAGACGGTGTAATAACAACAGACACTGATGGAAATATTATACTGCTGAATGATGTGGCAGAAAAACTTACCGGATGGAGTTTAACCGAAGCTGAAGGACTGCCTATTTCTACAGTTTTTAATATTGTAGATGAATATTCAGGTCAAAAACAAATATCACCAGTAGAAGAAGTTTTAAAGACCGAAGCTATTGTCACCCTTGACACTCATACCATGCTGGTAGATAAAAATGGAAATAGAATTTCTATATCAGACAGCGGTGCCCCTATTAAAAACTCAGATGGCAAAACCTTAGGAGTTGTCCTGGTTTTCAGGGATGTTTCAATTGAGAAGAAAAGAGAAGCTGACCTACTTAAATTAAAAAAACTTGAGAGCGTAGGACTCCTCGCAGGCGGGATAGCCCATGATTTTAATAATATCCTTACAGGTATTATGGGTAATATTGATCTGGCACAGTTAAATCCCGAAAACCTTGAAAAGAATACGGCATTCCTTACAAACGCATCCAGGGGGTGCAGACGTGCTGCTGATCTGACCCAGAAGCTCCTGACCTTCTCAAAGGGAGGGGCTCCGGTAAAAGAAAATGCATCCATAGGCGAGCTTGTAAAAGAATCCATTGATTTCATACTCCATGG
>JAJRQE010000254.1 GCA_024280415.1 Spirochaetota bacterium
TAATTCTTTAAAGATGATTACCGATTCTTTTGGTACTGAATATGCAGTAGATCAGTTTAATCAGATTATTGAGTTCATGGCAGGAACAAAACCTCCTGAGTGTCCAAAAGAGGATCTTGAAAAACCGGGAAAAGTTAAAAGTATGGTTCTTATTTACGAGGGGACTGATGCTGTTAATAAAATAAGGGATGTTCTTGGTCCTACAGACCCGACTAAGGCTCCTGGTGGAACGATCCGCCGGGAGTTTGGAAGCAATATAATGGTAAATACAGCACATGCTTCCGATTCAACTGAAAATGCAAAACGGGAGATGGGAATTGTCAGAATAATGGAGAATAACTGTTATTCGTTAATGGAAGATTATCTGTCTTCAAAGGGTGTTTAGTCCCTGAAACTAAATTCACATCCGCAGTAGTTTTGGCGGTATAATCCGTATTCTCTGCTGAGTTCAATACTTCGCTGAAAACCATTTTTCTTTTTGAAGTTAAACTCCATAAATCCAGGGAATACGGAAGCAATATTAAAAATAACTTTGGAATTCTTATACGGACCAAGGGTGAGGGTTGTTGTGAAAGCTTTATAACCCAGTTCTTCTGCCTTACCTGCGGTTCGTTTTAAATTAAATTCAAAGCAGAGACTGCATCTCCCTCCTCCTTCCTTATCTTTTTCATAGCCTTTAATGAATTCTCTCCAGAGGGTGTGATCCCATGAATCAAAGATTAAGGGGACATTCCAGATCTTAGCCAGTTTTTCGGCAGATTCAAGACGTTTCTGATACTCGGATTTCGGGTAAATATTGGAATTGGAATAAAAAAGAGTAATATCCCATCCATCCTTCATTAGTCTTTCTCCAGAGGGTGAAGCACAGGGAGCACAGCATGTATGAACCAGAATTTTATTCTCTTCCAATTTGCACCTCCTGGATATTAGTTGTACGGCTGCCATTGACTAAAAAACTATCTCTTCATAGACTCTATCACGGTATTGAGTATTACATAAACACAATTATAACAAAAATATATATAGTTCAGATTGATTAGTATGGGGAGTATGCCAATATGGATGAGTACGATTGTATAATTGTAGGTTCCGGTCCGGCAGGTCTTGGAGCAGCATTTAATCTTATTGAAGAAAAACCTGACTTGAATATCCTTATACTGGAAAGTGGCAAGACCAGTTCCGGAGGTCTCCGTAACGACTGCAAAATGAATTTTACCTATCCAATAGGGTTTCCTGTGGAAAACTGGAAGAAAGATGAATCAGATTCTTATCTTAAAAAAGTCATTACGAAATTAAACCCGGAAATACTCGAAAAAAATAATCTGCAGGTGTATCAGAAGCGAGCGGAAAAACTGGGAGTTGCCCTCATAAATATCAGGCAGACTCATCTTGGAACAGATGGGGGACTCTTATTAATTAATAAACTTATTCGGGAGCTAAAGGATCTGGAGGTTTCCATAGCTCTTGGGGAAACAATGGTGTCAATAAATTCTGACAGAAAAATTATAATCACAGATAAAAGAGAAATTGCATACAAGGCAATCCTCATTGCTCCGGGGCGTAAGGGATTCCGGTTTATTCAGTCTGTAATGGATAGTCTTGGTGTAAGCTATATGGATCATATTATCGATATAGGTATTCGGGTGGAAACCAAAGTGGAGCACTATCCTATAGTAAGGGATTACTATGATCCGAAATTTATGTTTTCTGAAAAGGTTCGTACATTCTGTACAAACAGCGGCAATGCTCATGTAGTGCAGGAGAAATACAAGACAGTTCATGATGAACTATACTATTCTGTCAATGGACATGCGTACTCAACTGAAAGGGAGAATAACGGGTTAACAAATTTTGCAATGCTGAAAACTGTAAAATTCACGGCGCCCCTTGCAAGCGGGCAGCAGTTTGCAGTAAATCTCGGCCTCCAGGCAATGCTCATGGGGGGCGGTAAACCACTTATGCAGAGAGTAGGTGATTTTCGCCTGGGGAAGAGATCGAAGGATAGTACCTTTAACGGCGATCTCTACGATTTTAAGCCGACTCTCGGGACCTGCTGCCCAGGGGATATCAGCCTTGCTATGCCGTCCAAGATACTCCGTAATATATGGAAGTCTATGAAGCTTCTGGATACAATTGTTCCAGGTGTTCTCCACCCAAGTACCATAATGTACTACCCCGAGATCAAGCTCTATGCAAATAAACCTGAATTTCTTGACAACAATTTTAGGGTTAAGGAGTCTATCTTTTTCGCAGGGGACGGAGCAGGAACAAGCAGGGGTATAACTGCAGCCTGGGCAAGCGGAATAAGAGCCTCTGAGGGTATGCTGAAGGAAGTGACCCTTTAAAAGGCATCTTGCAAAATGTAAATTTTGCAAGATGCCTATATACCGTTGTGTATTTAAAATGTACGGATATAGGATATTCCGATTCCCCACAGGACAGAAGCTGTTCCTGCCCCGTCCTGATAGTATTTTGGTTGTGTGCCTCCCTTTTCCGGGTCACTGCTGTACTGGTAGATATCTCCAATAGTTTCGGGTAGTTCTTCCATGTAGAGGAGCAGGGATATATTATTATTTTCCGTTATTTTATAATCCACTGACAGTTCTGTTCGATACCAGAAAGTAGAGGTAAATGTATCCAGAAAGTACAAATTCCGTAATATATGATGATCAAGATCCCACGAATTTATATATGGAGATATATTAAAGCTAAGGCTGGTTTTAACAGATTTTGTTTTAAAAGATATGCCTGTTCCAAAATAAAAAATATTTTGAATAACTTTATAATCAATTCCGTTTACACCGATAGAATCAGGTGGCTGTGGATCCGGATAGATAAAATTCAGTACCTCATCTTCCCAGTCCCAATAGTTCAGTTTGTATCCGGCACTAAATGGAATTGTAAGTTTTCCTGACTGATCAACAATATTATAACTTATACCCACATCCAGAATAAAAGAATTATCCAGCCATATTCTGCTTAAAGACCAGTGAGTTCTGTCAGTATTTGTATAATCTGTCCAGTCTGTGTCGGTCATTTTCCCTGTTTCTCTGGTCAGTGCAGTCGATACAGATATATCCATGACCCATGATTTCCACTGGAGATTTACAGCAAGGTCAAATAATAAAACATTATCCAGATTCCAGAGGAGTTCGCTTAGATAGGGATTTATGGAATTTGAATCAGGATAGACTATTTCCCTGTACTGGCCATATAAGTAACTGAGTCCTGTCCCTAATGAAAAATTTAGATCTTTCAGAAAATTATTTACTGGTGTTTCTTTAGAAGGAGGTGAAATGTTATCTTCGGAAAAACATGGAGAAATAAATATAAGTAGAAAGAGAAAAAGTATTAAGTATTTAAATCTACTTTTGTTCGTATTCGACTCCAGCTTTTCATGACCTAAAGATATAATAAGAAAAATACTGGTGTTCTACAAGGAAAATATATTTGGAAAAAATAATAGTAGCCCTTGACGCTAATAGCTTTGTAGGCTACCATGTTACATGATTAAAAGTTTTGCAGATAAGAATACAGAGGCAATATATAATCGAAAGAGGAAGAAAGGTCTCCATCCTGATCTGGCAAAGAAAGCTCTTAAAGGTTTGCGGAATATTGAGAGTGCGGTTTTACTGGATGACTTGAGAATTCCTCCAGGGAATAAACTTGAGTGGTTGAAAGGGAATAGAAAAGGGCAAAATTCTATACGGGTTAATGATCAATGGCGTATCTGTTTCAATTGGACCGATGGAAATGCATTTAATGTTGAGTTTTGTGATTATCATTAGGAGTATAATATGGAAAATGAACAGGAATACAGTAATAATCTTATTGAACTTACCACTCCCGGGGAAGTCCTTAAAGATGATTTTCTTGATGCCATGGGACTAACAGCTTATGAGCTTGCAAGAAGTATTGGAGTGGATCCTATGAGGATTTCCAGAATAATTAATGGAACAAGAAAAATAACTGCGGATACAGCTATAAGGTTTTCCAAATATTTTGGGACATCAGCAGAATACTGGCTAAACCTGCAATCATTATATGATCTGGATATTGCAAAAGAAAAGAACCAGAAAGAATATAAGAGAATTCACCCTAAGGCTTCTTAGGAATGTTCCAATGACAAGAGAAATTGATGTTAAGGAGATTACTGATGCTGTTAAGGAAATGTCCATTGAAGCAAATACGGTAGCAGGTTGTGATCTTCGGAAAGCTCTTGCCGTTTCGCTGGAAAAAGAGGAATCCCCTCTCGGCAAGGCTGTTCTCAGACAACTTCTTGAGAATCAGAAAATCGCAGAAGAGGAAAAAATACCAATTTGCCAGGATACAGGATTTACAGTTATCTATATGGAAATTGGAATGGATGTAAGGTTTACAGATGGAAGCCTTACGGATGCTGTAAACAGGGGAGTAAGGGAAGGATATAGCGAGGGATTCCTGCGAAAATCGATTGTGAGGGATCCTTTGACTAATCCTGTAAATACAGGGGACAATACTCCGGCAATTATTCATACAGATCTGGTTTCCGGAAGCAGTGTTAAAATTACCCTTATGCCCAAGGGGGGGGGAGCGGAAAATATGAGCCGTATAAAGATGATGAAACCCTCGGATGGTGTAAGGGGGGTAAGGGATTTTATCCTGGAAACAGTTAGTTTAGCCGGAGGGAATCCCTGTCCTCCAATTATCATAGGTGTAGGTGTGGGTGGAACATTTGATTATGTTGCATATCTTGCCAAGCGATCCCTTCTTCGTAAAATCGGTGAGAGGAACAGGGATCCGGAACTTGCAGCTTTGGAGAAGTCGTTCCTTATTGAGGTTAATAAACTGGGTATAGGCCCCGGAGGTGTCGGAGGCAGGATTACAGCACTCGATCTTTTTCTGGAGGTATTCCCCAGACATATTGCAACCTTTCCAGTAGCTGTGAATATACAGTGTAATGCCGCCAGGGTTAAAACGAGGTTGCTTTAGATGGGTAAACCGGTAAAGAGGGTGGAAGCTCCTCTTACAGAGTCTGTTATTAAATTACTCCGGACAGGGGACGAAGTTCTTCTGAGTGGCACTATCTATACAGCCAGAGATATGGCTCATGCAAGGCTTGTAAAAATGATTAAGGCAAAAGATAAACTCCCCTTTGAAGCCGAGGGTTCGGTTATCTACTATGTTGGTCCATCACCTGCCCGGGCGGGTAGAGTTATTGGTTCGGCAGGACCCACTACAAGTTATCGGATGGATTCGTTTGTTTCCTCAATGTTTGATGCAGGAATGAAAGGTATGATAGGGAAGGGTTCCCGATCAGAAGAAGTTAAAAAATTAATAAAAGAGAATTGCGGGATCTATTTTGGTGCTACAGGTGGGGCAGCTGCACTGATTTCCGGATCTATAGTTGAATCTGAAATTGTTGCTTTTTCTGAACTTGGTACCGAAGCAGTAAGGAGGCTGAAGGTTATTAATTTACCTCTGCTGGTTGTTAATGATTGTTACGGTGGGGATCTTTATACTGAAGGTGTTGAGCAATACAGAAGATTATAAAAATAAATGTGATATTACTTTAATTTTGAAGGGTTTGCTTCCCGTATTAATGCTCTTGCCAGTGAAACCATTGGATCAATAAGGGTAATCCCTCTGTATTGTTTTTCCGGAAGGGCAAGTGGAATTTCTGTACACCCCAGAATAATGACTTCCGCTCCCCTGTTTAGAAGGTCGTCAGCATATCTCTGAAAGTTTGTTTTTGCTTTTAAAGATACTGGAGATACTGCTTTAATACCCCAGGTTTTGTTGTATATGGAGTCATGGAGTTCCTTCTGAATACTCTCGGAGACTTCAACTGTTTCCAGTCCCAGTTTACGCAGCTTTTTTGAGTATAATTTAGTTTCTCTTGTTCCTGTTGTTGACAGCAGACCTATTTTGCGTACATCTGGAAATAATTCAGTAATAGATCTGATCGTTTCGTCAATCATATTGATAATTGGGATTTCAATTTCGGAATCTTTTAGTTTGTCTAAAAAAAGGTTAAAAATTTCCGGAGCATGAAATGTATTGCAGGGAATCCCTCCTACAGCTTCCCTTCCTGCTTTATTTATCGAAGCCTGGGCAATGCGGAATGTTCTGAGCATTCCCTCTGCAGGCTCTAAGGTGTTACCGTTTTTAAGTGCCATAGTTCTGTCCGGAATATCCCCTGATCTTGAAAAATGATAGAGATCAAGATGATCCTGATCTGTTCCATTGGTAAGGGTATTCCTAATTATATAATTGTGGAGAAGGGTTCCTGCAGCGGGTCCAACTCCGCCACCTATAATAATAATTTTTTCATTTTTCAAATTAATACCCGGTATCCAGGTTTAAAAGTTTTTCTGTACTTTTTAGTCCGTGCCCTGTAAAAGCTGTTACTATTATTTTTGTTTTTAAAATTTCCTTATGCTCCTTCTGGTAATTTAGAGCTCCTGCAATTACAGCCCCGGATGTGGGTTCAATATAGTAACCCCCTGCAATCATACTCTTTAAGGTTAAGAGAATATCCTCCTCATTAACAGCAACTACAGTTCCATTTGTTTTTTGTACTGCATTAAGAATTTGTGTTCCTCTGACCGGTTCTGCAATAGCGATCCCTTCCGCGAGGGTTGGGACTGATTCCACTTTCGAAGGCTTTTCTGATCCATTCAAATAGCTTTTATACAGGGGTGCACAATTCGCACTCTGAACTGCTATCATTTTAGGGAGATCAGTTATAATCCCGGCTTCTTTTAATTCCCTAAACCCTATGTATGCACCAAGAAACAGAGTTCCGTTTCCAGCAGGGAGTACGACAATATCCGGAGTTTTCCAGCCAAGTTGTTCACAGACTTCGTAGGCAAAAGTTTTTGTTCCCTGGAAAAACCATGGATTCCAGGAGTGGCTGGCATAGTAAATTTTTTCTGCTGCTTCCATTACTGCCATGGCCGTATTCTCTCTTGTTCCTGGAATTCTATGAAGTTTTGCTCCATAGAGCTCTATCTGAGCAAGCTTTCCGGATGATGTACTTTCCGGAACATAGATATCACATTCTATACCTGCCTTTGCACAGTAAGCAGCAACAGCTGCTCCGGCGTTTCCCGAAGAATCTTCCACAACTTTCTTTATACCCAGTTCTTTAATTTTACTGATAAGTACTGAAGCTCCTCTGTCTTTGTATGATCCAGTTGGGAAAAGATGATCCTGTTTGACAAGTAGTCTTCCTTCTGTAGTATCTATTTCCAGCAACGGTGTGAATCCTTCCTGGAAGCTGATAATATCACTGTTACTGTTAACAGGAATCGAATCTCTGTATCTCCACATCCCTCTGTATTCAGGGTTTGTTTTATCAATTTTAAAACCAGGTGTATTTATTAAATCCAGAATACCCCCGCAGCTGCATCTCCAGACAGGATCTTTGTCAGAATACTCTTTGCCGCAGTCTGAACAGACAAGTTTTAACATCTACTTTCCCTTTACAGCTTTTTATACTGTGTTCCATGGAGATACTTTATTTTTATTATTTTTATAAAAAATATGCAAGCTGTCTGAGAAAACAGGGAGGAAGCAGAAACTTCCTCCCCAAATAGAAATATGAGCGTTATTCTATTTTTTCCATTTAGACATATCCAGCTCTTTTTCACTCTTTGCAACAAGAGTTGTACCCACCATATCTCCGGTTACATTAACACTTGTTCTACCCATGTCAAGGATTGCATCAATACCGAGAATCATGGCATAGGCTGCTGCGACAGGTGTTCCAGCTTCAACGGGAAGGCCGACAGAGTTAAGAACCATAAGAAGCATAATTGCACCTGCACCTGGAACTCCGGCTGTTCCAATAGATGCCAGAACTGCAGTCAGGATGACAGTAATCTGCTGGGTAAGGGAGAGGGGCATGCCTATGGCAAATCCAATGAAGAGAGCACAGACTCCCTGGTATATTGCAGTTCCATCCATATTTATTGTAGCTCCAAGGGGAAGTGTAAAAGAATAGATATTCTTTGAGACCCCAAGATTTTCATCTACATCCTTCATGGTGACAGGGAGAGATCCGCTGCTGCTTCTGGTAACGAAAGCTGTTATCATCGGGCCCTTTGCCCCTTTGAAAAATTTACTGATACTTAGTTTATTTATTAAGAGGAGTCCTCCGTAAATGATTACTACATGAAGAATATATCCAAGAAAAGCTGCAATAGTTACTGTTCCCAGTGCTCCTGCTACCTTGGCTCCCTGTTTTGCAAAGACTACAGCAATAAGAGCGAAGACACCTATTGGTGCAAACTGAAGAACCCATCTTACTATCATATACATAACTTCTGCAGAGGCATCAAATACCATAAAAAGTGTTTCACCAGCTTTTTTTATTCTGTCATCACTATTGGATTTAAGGTATGAAATACCAATTCCAAAAATTATTGCAAAAAAGATTGTAGGTAAAACTGCACCTGAGGCAAGGGCACCAAAGGGGTTTTTTGGAATTATTGCAATAAGGGTGTCAATGAATTTAGGTTGTTTTAGTACTCTTCCTGCAGCCTCTGCGGCACTTCCAAGAGCCAGGCCTGCCCCGGGTTTAAAAATATTTCCCATTAAAAGACCCATAGCAACTGCGAAAGCAGAAGTTATCAGATAAAAAAGTATTATCTTTATTCCTACTCTTCCCAGTTCCGCTGGGTTTATACTTGCGGCTCCTACAACCAGTGAAGCCAGAATAACAGGCATTACGATCATCTTAAGGGCGTTTACAAATATGCTTCCCAGGGGGTTTACCCATAGAATTGATTCCCCGGCAGCAATACCCACTACTGCACCAAGAATAAGACCGATCAGAATACGGATAAGAAGATTTGACTTAAAATACCAGTCAAATAATCCTTTCTTTTCACTAGAACTCATTTTCATCCTCCAGATAATTTTAATCTTATTTAATAAGATAGCAGCAGAGAGGATCTGTATATTCACCTAAATGAGTGTATTTACCGGTTAATTAGCTTTTATTTTATTTTCTATACACCATTTGGTGTACGAAGAAGGGAAGAAGACTGAAGTCTGTTAGACTATTGAGGAGTCTACCTTTCCTGACAGCCTTCAGCCTGGAAATCTCTATATTAATTCTTCTTCCAATACCTTCTTAATAAATTCCACCTTGGAATTAACTTCAAGTTTTTGATAGATATGAAGGATATGTTTTTTTACTGTGGAGCTTGCAATATTGTATCTTTTACTTATTTCCCTGTATGTAAGTCCTTCAACAATCCCTTTGAAAATATCTTTTTCCCTGGGAGTTAAATTGTAATCCCTCTTTTCCTTGTACAGTTTTTCTTTTCTGAACTCCTTTAGGATTTTTCTTGCGATACTGGGACTTATAGGTGATCCTCCTGAATTGATACTTTTAATTTGGGCAACGAGTTCTCCGGGATCAGTATTTTTTAAAATATATCCTGTTGCACCTGCCTGTATTGCACTTAATATCTTATCTTCCTCTTCAAAAATTGTGAGCATAAGGATACTGGTTTCGGGATATTTTTCTATTATTCTGGAAGTAGCTTCGATACCATTAATTCCTGGAAGTCCTATATCCATGAGTACAATGTCGGGAATTGTCAGAAGGGGGAATGATTCCAGAAATGGTTCTGCACTGGAGAATGTTTTTAATACTTCTATCTGCGGATCGAGGCTCAGTAGATACCGCAGCCCCTGCCGAACCTCTTCCACATCTTCAATTATAACAATTCTAATCACTTTCTGATTCCTTGATAAAGGGGATTGAAATTCTGTATTCAACCCCTTTGCCGGGAGATGCTATGAGACTAACGTCTCCATTCAGCCTTTCTATTCTGCCTATTATACTCTTTATCCCAAAACCTGTTTCAGCTCTTCCCTCGAATTTAAAACCAATTCCATTATCACTGATAGTGATCCTGATAGATAGATTTACTATTTCCATATCCAAAAAAACTGTTTCTGCTTCTGCATGCTTTAGTATATTACTCACAATTTCTTCCAGTAATATTTTTATCTCAAACCGGAGGGTGTTCTTCAGGTTATTAAATTCTTCCATACTTTCCGAATTAAATTTTAAATCAATATTTTTAAGTTTCAGTCTTTCGCGGATATTTAATTCCAGAAGTTTTACAAAGTCGATTATTACTCTATCCCCTGTTGCAGGTCCGAAAATTATTTCCTTAAGATCTCTAATACCCTGTCTGGTATTTTTATCAATCCTTTCATGCATATCTTTCAGAAGTTCCTGATTGTTCAGCAGAACCTTTTTTGCAACACTGTTGCTTATAAAAATATTTGTAAGTCTGGCTCCCAGGGAATCGTGGAGATTCCCGAATATCCTTTCCTTCTCCTCTATTATTCTGAGACGCATGTTTTCATTCTGCAGGCTGGTAATTTCCCTTGTTCTGTTTTCAATCTCTTTTTCCATACTTGTAGTATACTTCTGCCGAATATCTTCCAGCTGATTAAACATCTTACCAAGTATACTGAATTCATCTTCCCCTTTGACAACTATTCGGGCATCTACACTCCCATATTCAATTGCTTTCATTACACCAATCATTCTGCTCATGGGTTCAGTTATAATTTTATGAAGAAGGATGGTCAGTACCACTGTAAGTATAAACATCAGAAAAAATTCTGAAAGGAGTATGATGGTGAGTGTCTGATTTGAAAATTCCATTATTTCCGAATAGGGTATAGAGACAAGCAGTATCCAGCCTGTAGATTCAATTATCTTGTAGAATGTCAGCATTTTGCCTTCTTTTGATGTATTAATAAAGTAACCGGAATCTCCTGTAAGCAGATCCTGGTTGGTAAATTTTTTTAACCGGGTAATATTTTCTGTATAGGCATTGAACTGATCTGCAAGGATTTCAAAATTCTGATTTAAAAGTACAACACTTCCCTGTTTTTGAACCTGCAGATTATTAATCATATTTGAAAGACCCTTAAGAATTATATCCAGGCCCAGAACGCCAATGAATCTATTCTCTTTATCGTATACAGGAACTCCGCAGGTTATGCCCAGGGCATTAATACTTGCATATATATAGGGTTTTGATATTGCAAATCCATTTGCTTCCATTGCAGCCCTGTACCATGGTCTTAATCTTGGGTCATAACCTTCGGGAAAAGTTGGTGTATTGTCAACAAAACCATCCCCCATACCCCATTCATACATCTCTCCATTACTTGTTCCAAGATATATTGCCCTGAGATACTCATTTCTTGCCTCAACAGTGGTAATAAACAGTTCTTTCATGAGATCTGTTTTTACATTGTAAACAGTACTGTTATTTTTCAGGGACATGGTAAGGTAGTTTAATTCCAAAAAGAATCTGCTTATTTTGCTGTCGGTTTCATTTAAAATAATATTCGATAGTTCCAGAGCGTTGTTCAGGGAATACCTTGTCAGTGATGTATAGCTGAGAAGAAGCAGAACAGCCAGAAGAATCACTACTATAAAAATAACCCCCAGAGTCAATTTAGTTTTTATGCTTTTAAATATCCAGTCCATAGTTTTTTTGGATCTGTTAACCTTCAATAGCTTTTTTAAGTTCTTCCACCATCTCTTTTTTCATGTTAAATGAATGTTCCGAAGCTGGAAAAGTTTCTCCATGTATGTCCGCAATAAATTCTTTAACAGCATTGACCTGAGATGTATAGGCATCGGTATAGACTTTAACAAACTTAGGGGTAAATCTTTTAAAGAGTCCAAGGAGATCATGCAGAACAAGTACCTGACCATCGCAATGAATACCCCCTCCAATACCGATTGTAGGAATTTTTACTTTTTCCGTAATAATCTTAGCAAGCTGCTGTGGAATTGCTTCCAGAATAAGAGCAAATGCACCTGCATCTTCCAGGGCAAGGGCATCATCAAGTACTGCTTTTGCTGCATCTATAGATTTACCCTGAACCTTAAATCCGCCCATCATAGCTGCTGTCTGGGGAGTAAGTCCTATATGGCCGAAAACAGGTATTCCCGCCTTATGAATAGCAGAAGCTACCGGAACAAATCCCTGACCGCCTTCAAACTTTACAGAGTCGCAGCCTCCGTCCTTATAGAGAATCCCTGCATTTGTTACAGCCTGTTCAACTGAGATATTATAGGACATAAAGGGGAGATCCCCAACAATATGAGCTCTGTTTACGGCTTTTACTACTGGTTTTATATGGTTAACCATCTCTTCCATTGTTACGGGTACTGTGTCTTTATAACCCAGTTCCACCATCCCGAGAGAATCTCCTACAAGAATAATATCAATTCCTGCCTCATCCACAATTAGACCCTGCGGGTATGAATAGGCTGTTATCATAGATATTTTTTTCCCTTCTGCCTTCATTTTGTGAAGATCGGCTACTAACAGTTTTTTTGTCGCTTCCGGTTGAGTACTCATTATATGCTCCCTTACATGATTATATATTGTTTGGGCTATATTAACCCGAAACTCTACACCAATACAACTAAAATTCAGAAGATGGATTTACAGATTATTTTTACCTCAAATAACAGAATTGTAATAGACTTATTTGAGTATCCGGATATATGTGCAGGAAGTTAAATCAGGTACCAGCAGAATTATCCCTTCTGCTGATACCTGAACAGATTCAATATAATTACTTTTTTAGAATAGCTTCCCTTAATTCCAGATCACTGATCATGAAACCGAGATTCTTCATAATTGTATCTACAGCACCATTCCAATGGGTATAGTCCGGACCCATCATAGAGGCACCCATTCTCCACCTTCTTCCTGAGTGGTGCCAGATGTAGTAATGATAGATTTCTGCTGGTTCATCAATTGGGTTTTCCGGATCCGCAAGACCCTTTTCGTAGGCCTCTGTGAGCAGATTGTCAGCATATTCCCAAACCTTATTATAATCTGCAACTACCTTATCAAGCTGGGTAAAGTGACCCTCTGCCCAGGAGGTAGAGTGGCACTCTGTGCAGACAGCCATCATTTTTGCTCTTCCCGCTTCTGCTGCTACAGGATCCGGAATACGTTCCAGTATAAGATCTACTTCGTCCGGTCCTTTCCACTGAGGAACAGATATTTTAGGCTGCAGTTCCCAGTAGAGCCTGTCTCCGGCATTATGTGTAGTTTCAACAGCATCTCCAAATGCACTCATATGACATGTAGCACAGGTTGGAGCTCCAATATCGTCGGCTCCCCACTCGTGGGAATCCCAGTTCCACTCTTCACCCATGGCACCATAAAGATTTCCATGCTTGGATTCTTCATATATTTCCATCTGTGGATGGTCGGGGCCAAGATGACACTGACCGCAGGTCTCGGGTTTTCTTGCTTCTGCAATACTGTATTCATGCCGGGTGTGACACGAAGAACAGGAACCCAGACTGCCATCGGCATTTACCCGCCCTGCACCGGCATTGGGCATACCGGTAATAGTTCCGTCATCCTCAACTATAACAAAAGTTCCATGACATGTTCCGCACCCGGAAGTAACATTTGCATGGTTGTAGTCCGGATCATCGAGGAACCCAATAGTCTGAAGGATTCCGCTGTCTGCAATCAGGGGAGAAAGTAATGTCTTGGCCATTTCATCCGGATCCAGCAGCTTGGCTGTTTCCTGTGATAATGGATCAAGACCCTGTGCAACAGCCTCCTTATAGTAAGGTTTGTACTGGCCCATAAAAGCAGTCCAGGCATGTTTACTGTTGGAGTATTCTGCAACCTCGGTTGGATGACATTCCATGCAGTAGTTTGGTGATGGAATTGCTGTTATTTCAAACCCATTATGATCAATTCCCGTTGGATCATCTTCATGTACCTCATGGCAGTCCAGACACCCTACATCATTTTTAATATGTTCTCCTCTTCCGTAACTGGCAACTATTCCAGGTGTTTCTTCAATATGGCATACAAGACAGGAGGAGGAGTCATTTTCATTAGATAATGTAATCTCCTCTGGTTCTGTAAGAATTTCTTCCCTTTTGCTACATGAAACTGAAAGCAGTATCAGAAAGCCGAGAATAATAAATAGAATATAAAACACTGCCCTTGACTTGTTATAATTAGCCATAATTTACCTCACATTGCACTTAATTTGTAATAATTCTAATAAAACAGAAATAAAGAAATCCTGCTTATTAAAATTGTATTATGGTTCTATTATAAAAGCAAATATTTTTTATATTAAATACTGATAGTTAATATTAGACTTGACAGCAGTTAAAACTACGACAATAATTACAATATAACTAATGATACTAGGAGAGAAATATGTTTTGGAAAGAAACACTTCGCTTAAGAACACTTCCTGCTGCAACTAAAGTAATAATTTCACTTTTCCTTGTTTTGACGGGTATTGGATACCTCCTCGGGTTTACCAATATTTTTATGACCTACAGTTCTGTAGATGAAAAACCTGGTCTCGGGCTTAAAGACATCAGCCTTACGTACTATGGTGCAAGAGATAAAACGACCCTTGAAAAAGCCATTGACGGATCTATGAGACAGTATTTTGCTGATAAAAAAAATTATCAGGATGTTAAAGACTGGGTTGTGGATGGAGCCCCGGAAAGTACATGGGATTCTGATATTCAACCAATATTTGAAGCTTCCTGTAGTACCTGTCACTCTGAAGAAGCCTCCCTGGGAGGAGTTGTAGCTACGGAATATTCAGATGTGGAAGTTCTGTTAAGCCAGAATACCGGAAAATCATGGAGCAGGATAGTCAGCGTCAGCCATACTCACGTTCTTGCAGTAACACCATACATTTTTCTCCTTGTGATCCTTCTTTCATTTACTTCTTATCCCGCTCTGCTAAAAAATATAGTTTCAATTTTTGCTTTTGGTTCTGTA
>JAJRQE010000255.1 GCA_024280415.1 Spirochaetota bacterium
ATACTTCGATTGGTGAAATTGTCACCATGTTTAATAGGTTTACATTACACCCTGATATTTTTTCCAGGACACAATCTTTGGCTTCAGCAATCTTTTCAAGGTACAGTCGGAGGGTTTCTGCAGCAGGTACATATGCAAGATTAAAGGCTTGTTTAAAAAAGGGATCGGAACGAAAGAGTTTAATTTCTTCAAAAATGTTTCTGCCCTGAACAAACAGGCCATACATTATTCTGGGTATTTCGGGGTGAACAAGTTGTCTTTTGGATTCAGTATCAGAAAAATTGAAACCAATTTTTCAGAAATCTTGGCTGCTAATGCAATTCCTCCTGTGCTTTGAACCTGTTCTGTGGTAGAATCTATAGTAAATTTCATTTGCACCCCTTAGGTGAACACCGATTTATCGCTAAATCATTATAGCCTATGGGGTTGCATTCTAAAAGGTATTTTTTTTATACGGATTCAGGTTTTATAAAATGAAAAGCTAATTCCCAGAATTGCAAATATATTTATAATAATTACTGTCATATTTATCTGCATATCCCACCCCTTTTTAATTAAAAAAAATCTTATCTATTTAAATCATCATATGTAACTATCAATCTTTCAATTTGAGCTTTACGCTTCTTTAGGAATACGATCCATGATTTAAGTTCTTTTTTACCCTTGCTATTAATAAGGTATATTCTTTTTTTTTGGACCCTGGGATCCCTCTTCCCAAAGAGAACTAACCAGTTCGTCTTTTTCCATTTTTCTTAAAGTTCTGTATAATGTACTTCCGTTAACTTCCTGTTGAAAAAAATTAAGATTGCTTATTTTCTCCATTAGTTCATATCCATGACTCTGTTCTTTGGATAGAAGAACCAGTAGACAAATTTCCAGAAACCGTTCACCAGTATGGGGCTTCCTTTTGCAAAACGGGCTTTGTTCCTTCTGCATAATTGGTTTTACCTCAAATGTCTAAGTACTTTATGACTATATACCATCTGCACTTAGTAGTTGTCAATAAAAATACTAAATACCAAGTTTAAATCAGATAATTGATAATGTATGCATTATGTAGTATCTTTGCATATATTAAAGATAAGATGGGCGGTTCTAAGTGCCAGAAATCTATTCTTAGTTGAATGGAGGAGTGTATGCCATTATTACAGGTAAGAGATTTCCCTGAAGATGTATATGAAAGTCTGACAAAAGTTGCTAAAGAAGATAATCGAAGTATTTCTCAGGAAACAATAGTACTTCTTCGTTCTGCATTAAATCAAAAAGAAGAGAGATTTTTCAGACGAAGGAGAGTTCTGGAAGAAATAGATGAGATGAAGCTCGGTGATACTGATAAATTCCCAGATCCCGTTTTTCTTATTAGAAAGGATAGAGATAGATGAATATTGTTCTGGATGCCAATGCGGGTATAGAAATAGTTTTAAACCGATCTAAATCTTCTCTATTAAAAGAATATATTACAAATTGTCAAAAAGTTATAAGCTCCGATTTATATAAAGCAGAGATTACCAATACCCTTTGGCAATATATAAAAGCAGGCCTTCTCTCCAAAGAAAATGGAAACAGTCTCTTAAAATTGGCCAGCGATTTAGTAGATGAGTATTATGATATTAATGAAAATAATACTGAATCACTTATTGAATCAGTTCGTTTAAATCATTCTTCCTATGACATGTTATATTTCACATTGGCTAGACGTAATGGAGCAACACTTTTAACTCTTGATAAGAAATTATTAGCTCTTGCTGAACGTGAAGGTGTGGAAACTGTGAAACTCCTATGAAGGTAGCAGTAATTGGTGGTGGGGCGGCTGGGTTCTTTTCTGCAATTACCGCAAAAGAGAATTATCCTGATGCAGAAATAATAATATTTGAGAAGTCTTCAAAACTGCTTTCCAAGGTAAAAGTATCCGGTGGCGGCAGATGCAATCTCACCAATTCCTGTGGAACTATGAAAGAACTCGCCGGAGCCTATCCCCGGGGCAGGAAAGAATTGAAAGCTGCCTTTAGAAAATTCAGTAATAAAGATACCATAAAGTGGTTTGAAATCAGAGGGGTTCCCCTGGTTATTCAAAATGATAACTGCGTTTTTCCTGCATCCCAAAAATCCCAAAGTATAATTGATTGTCTTATAGGTGAAACAAAAAAATCAGGTGTAAAAATTATTAAAAACAGGGGTATAAAGGAAATTCTGCAAATTGGTACTAAATTTGAATTACACTTTTTAGAAAACAAGGATGAACCCTTAATATTTGATAAGATTATTGTTGCAACCGGAGGATCTTCAGCTCGGGAGAGCTATACATGGTTGGAGAATCTTGACCATAAAATAGAAGAACCCGTCTCTTCCCTGTTTACTTTTAATATGCCTGGGGAACCAATTACAGAGTTAATGGGAATTGTTGTTAAGAATGTTCTGCTGGGGGTTCCGGGGACAAAATTTAAGTCTCAGGGGTCGCTTCTTATTACCCATTGGGGAATGAGCGGTCCTGCTGTTCTTAAATTATCATCTTATAGTGCGAGAGTTCTAAATGAAAAAGATTATGACTTTAAAATTCAGGTTAACTGGAGTAATGAACAAAATATCGATTTTGTCAGAGAAGTATTAGTACTCATTTCCAAAGAACATCCAAATAAATTGTTATCAAATTATAAACCCTATGCTCTTTCGGAAAGGTTGTGGAGTTTTCTATTAAAGAGATGCAGCCTGTCTGAATCTAAAAAGTGGAATGAACTGGGGAAAAAAGGAATTAATAAACTGGTAAATGTATTAACCAACGATACCTACCTGGTAAAAGGTAAAACAGCATATAAAGAGGAGTTTGTTACCTGTGGAGGGATAAGCCTGGAAAATATAGACTTCAATACCCTGCAGAGTAAGGTCTGTAAAAATATGTATTTTGCCGGAGAGGTTCTGGATATAGACGGTATAACCGGCGGCTATAATTTACAAGCCGCCTGGACAACTGGTTATATTGCAGGAAAATTGGAATAATTATCCTACTGTAATATTTTTTCCCTTTTTTATTACAGCGACCGGAGCTTCGTGGCTCCAGAGAGCTTTTACTGTACTTTCAACTCCAAGTACTACAATATTTGCTTCATTACCCACAGCAAGTTCAAAGTTTTTAATTCCCAGTGCCTTTGCAGCATTTGTTGTAATAAGATCGTATAAAATATCTATTTCCTCAAATGTTGTCATCCACATAAGGTGAGCTGCAAGGAAAGCTACTTCCAGCATATTGTTACGTCCAAAAGGGTAATAGGCATCAGATATATCATCCTGTCCAAGGGCAACGGAAACACCTGCATCATACAGGTCTCTTACCCTTGCATGGAGGGGCCCCGTCTGGGGATCACTTACAAGACCAATATTTGCCTTCTTTAAAAGGTATTCAATTTTCTTGTAGTAGGGTTCGGGGTACATTGCCATAGCCCTTGCATGCTGAACAGTAACTCTGCCTTCCCATCCAAGTTCAATAGTTTTTTTGATAAGCATCTCGATTGTACGGAGTCCCGGGTCTCCTGCATCATC
Organism: Spirochaetota bacterium; assembly: GCA_024280415.1. Taxonomy (GTDB): domain Bacteria; phylum Spirochaetota; class Spirochaetia; order B11-G9; family B11-G9; genus JAJRQE01. The sequence continues at coordinate 3,535 of JAJRQE010000255.1, forward strand.
CAGAAGCATAGAGACATCCTTATCATACTCAACAGCCAGGGCAAACATTTTATCTACATGATCCTGCATCTCCTCCTCTGTATACTCGATCCAGGGTATACCACCTACAACATCAGCTCCAAGCTCAAGAGCCTTCCTTATATAATCTTCTGCTCCCGGATCCCTGGCTATTCCATCCTGAGGGAAAGCTACGACCTGAACATCAATTCTGTCTTTATATTCTTCTCTTGCCTTTATAACCGCTTTGACTCCAACCAGTTTTGCCTTGGTATCCGTGTCAGCAAAGGCTCTTATGTGGGTATTTCCGAATTTAACTGCAAGGTCTAAAGCTGTACGAATATTATCTATTATCCAGCTTTCCTCATACTGTTCCTTTACCTTTGCTGCCTGTTCAATGGCTGTCATGGCTCCACCCATGGAGCCTGCTTTATAGGAATCCAAAGCAGCCATTCCTACTTTTTCAAGGGTGTAGACTTTATCCAGATGCAGATGCCCGTTAATGAAAGATTCGGTAACCAGGTTTCCCCCGGCATCTATAACTTCAGAAGCTTCTTCAGAAATATTGTTTTGTATTTCTTTAATTAATCCATTTTTAATAGCAATATCTGTTGGTTTCTCTCCAGATTTACGTAAAAGTGCATTTTTGATGAGAATGTCGATGGCCATAGTTCCCCCGGAAAAATAATTATATTTGAATATCAGAATCCATATGCTATCATAGAACAGGAGTATTTGTAAAATTAATATTCCCAGTATGAGTTTTTCATTTTTATATTTCTAAATAAGATTTCCGGGAAACCCGGCATTCCCCTTTTTGTTCTCATTTTACTTAGCTGGTAGGCTTTATCTGCCGGAATTTTTCTTTTTGCATTAAACTCATACAGTTTATTTAGAAGATTCCCATCATTAAGATACTTTTTGATTATATGTGAAAGTCCTTCTGCATCTGCCATGGCAAGGTTTGCTCCCAGGCCTGATAGAGGTGACAGGCTGTGACATGCATCGCCTATAAGGGTAATTCTACTGTTATTCCATACATAAGGTCTGGAGTATCTGACTCTGTCAAAAAAAATATCTTCGGGAAGATCCTCCAGAACTTCCTGAATTACCGGCTGGGAATATGATGAAAAATATTTTTTAATATCCCTGGTTCTATTTTCCGGAGGGCTGTAAAAATTTATCGGAGCTTTCCGAAAAAAAGAAAAAACAGTTCCATTTTCCACAGGATACATAGCACACATTGTTTTCTTGTCCCACACTTCGATAATTTTATCGTATTTTTTTTCAACAGTTATTCCCCAGAGAACAGATCCGGAGTAAATAATATCTTTTCTGTTAAGCTTATACTTTTTTTGATTGATAATTAAATTTCTGGTGGATGAGTTTATACCATCTGCCCCTACTATCAGGTTGAAAGAAGCAATATTTCCATTATTAAACTCAACATTGATAGAATCATTATTTTCTTTTATCCCGGATATCTGAATACCCATATTGATATTGGGCACCTTTGTGCGGAGTTCTTCATGCAGAATGTCTCTTGGAATGACAAAGCTTTTATCTGATGGATTATTGATGAATTGTTTTAGTGAAGTTCCATTTTTATTCTCTATTCCTTTAAGATTACGAGGTTTCCCATGGTTTTTTATAGTATTCAGGATACCCATGTTCGCTGCTGCTGTAAGACCCTCAACCTGAATCGCCAGGGCAAGTCCTTTTTTTGACCAGTGCTTTTGTTTTTCAATTATTTGAAAAGGGATATTACAAGATTTAAGATTAATTGCCAGGGAGAGACCGCTTATTCCAGCACCCACAATAAGTATTTTATTTGTTTCCATTGAAAGATGAGTATAGAATCTATCTCTCTGTGTATCAATATCCTGCGAAGCTTTTAATTTTCAATTGTGTTGCCAATCCTGAGGAATCTATATAACATTATTGTATATATGAAAAAACTATTTCTATTTTTTATTGACGGGATAGGACTGTGCTCAAAGGATAGCCCCATTTCCGGTCTGTTCACCGGGATTACAGGAAAAAGGCTTTTTGCAGGCAGCTATCCGCTTTTTTTTGATTCCGGAGTAATATGCTCTGTAGATGCAATTCTCAATGTCCCGGGTATTCCCCAGTCAGCTACCGGGCAGGCGACAATTTTTACCGGAATTAATGCATCAGCTTACCTTGGGTATCACCTTACAGCCTTTCCCAACCAAAAGCTGGTTGAACTGATAGAAGAACGTAGTTTGATGAAGACTCTTTCAGAAAACGGGGTAACCGTAACCTCTGCAAATATGTACTCAAAGGAATTTTTTCAGAAAAGGGGATCCCGGCGGAGGAATGCTTTTCCAGTTTCAACATTAACAATTAAGGCATCAGGGGCTCCATATAGGTACTATTCTGATTATGAAAAGGGCTGTGCTGTTTTTGCTGATATTACCAACAGGCTGATCAGGGAGAGGGGTTATGAAATAGATGAAATATCGCCGGAAACTGCAGCAAGGAACTTGCTGAACATACTGAAAAATAATCAGTTTGTTTTTTTTGAATATTTTATGACCGATGTTTATGGGCACAAGAGGAACAGGGGAGCTTTAAAAGAGAGTATTGATATAATTAATCGTTTTACAGAGACAATCTGGGCGGGTATAAATGAGAAAGACACTGCAGTCCTGATAATAAGTGATCATGGAAATTCAGAAGATTTAACTACAGGTAATCATACCTTTAACAATGTTCCGGGAATACTTCTAACCAAAAACAGAGCTGCTGCAGAAACTTTTGCCAATTCTGTACATAGTCTTATGGATGTATACCCATGGGTTGTAAACTACTATCCATAATGGATAAAAAGAGGAGAATGATAATGAATGGTCTGTTAAGTAATCATAATACCATGTTGGAATCTATCTAAAAAATAAAATGTAGGAGCAGGAAACCAATTCTATACAAAATTTGTGTAAAACCGGTTCCCTGTTGTATTATTTATTCGGAAACTTTTCTGACACCTGTAGCACAGGGCCCTTTTCTTCCTTCTCCGATCTCAAATTCTACTTTATCACCCTCATCAATAAAGCCCTGTACCTCGTTTGTGTGTACAAATAAGTCATCTCCGCTTTCCTGCTGGATAAAACCATAACCTTTTGATGAATTAAACCATTTTACTGTTCCACTTGCCATTGTAACCTCTTGAATACTAATTAAAATTTTACTCATGCTATAATTATACAGTTAATTAATCAATAGAGCATGTTGTTCAGTAGGGGTTTTAACATTTATTAATGGCTGTTTTTGTTATACAGCACTAAAAGCTCAACCGGGGCTTTACTTTTCTGGTTGATTTGTGTTAGTTTCCAGATCCAATGTGTTAATTTCCGGTCTATAACCATCAATAAAAAATAATATATAGCTTCGCCTGGACTGGACGAAAATAAATTTGCTACTCGTCTATGAGTCATACCTGAAGGATAAAGTCATGAGGCTGGTTGGAAGTAAACTTCCTGCTCGCCTGTGCAACCCGGGGAACGATCTCAAAAATTATGGACTGTGGTAAATATTTTTGCAGGCTGGTTTACAGGAGAAATAATGATATTCGAAGAACTGGGTTTAAAACCCGAGCTTCTCAGAGCAGTTAGCTCAAGAGGCTATAAATCCGCAACGCCTATACAGGCTCAGGCTATCCCCGCAATTTTAAAAGGAAAAGATGTATTAGGAGGTGCTCAAACAGGGACTGGGAAGACAGCAGCCTTTGCACTTCCTATTCTGGATACACTAAGTGATAAAAATGGACAATCCAAGTACCCCAGGGCATTAATACTTACACCTACCAGAGAGTTAGCCGATCAGGTTGGAGAAAGTTTTATAGATTACGGGAAATTCCTTAATCTTAATACTGTTAAAATATATGGCGGAGTAAAAATAAACCCCCAAATTACTAATCTTAGGAACGGTGTTGATGTGGTAATTGCAACACCTGGCCGTCTTCTGGATCATCTGCAGCAGAAAACTATCAATCTTTCAAATATAAAAATACTTGTTCTTGATGAAGCGGATAGAATGCTTGATATGGGCTTTATTAAGGATATTAAGAGAATTATTACATTTCTTCCGGATCATCGTCAGAATTTGATGTTTTCTGCTACCTATGGGAATGATATAAAGGCTCTTGCCGGAGGAATCCTTCATGATCCAGTTTCTGTTGAGGTAACAAAAAGAAATGCAGCAGCAGATAAAGTAGAGCAATTAGTTCATTTTATAGATAAAAATCAGAAACGTCATTTACTTGCACATCTTATCAAGGGAGGATCATGGTACCGGGTACTGATTTTTGTAAAAACGAAACATGGAGCCAATCGGCTTACTTCTCAGTTGCAGAAGGGTGGGATCCCTTCTGCTGCTATTCATGGGAATAAAAGCCAGGCGGCAAGAACCCGCGCACTAAAGAACTTTATTAAGGGAGATACACAAGCCTTAATTGCAACTGATGTTGCTGCCAGAGGGCTTCACCTTGAGGATCTGAGTCATGTAGTGAATTTTGACCTCCCGAATATTCCGGAGGACTATATTCATCGAATTGGGAGAACAGGGCGAGCAGGTAAATCAGGGATTGCAATTTCACTGGTCTCTTCTGAGGACAGACAGCATCTCCAGCGTATAGAACGACTGTTGAAGATATCTGTTCCTGTTGGAAAGGCTGAAGGATTTAAACCTGTTTATGAACCCCCTCCACAGAAGAATCTTCCTTCTAACGGATCCGGGGCAGGAAAACCAAATAATTATACAGGTAATAATAAACCACAAAAATTTAAATCAAAAAATAAATCAATGGGCGCTTTCGGCCCCAAAAGCAGTGGTTCCGGGAAACGTAACAGAAAATCAGCATAGAATATATGGTACCGGGATTTCTGTTTTAATCAAAGAATGATGGTTGTTCTTTTTTTATTAATTCAAAATTAAGATCCGGTAATGATGACGGGGAAGTGAACCGGGCACTTGCTTCCCTGGTTTTTTAATTCGTTTATAGGAGATTCTGTAATTTTATTATCAATTAAAATTTAATAGACCAATATTATTTGGTTTATAATTTTCTGAAAAATCCGGTCTTATTCTTTTTACCAGAACAATAACAGCAACTACCGATAGGAGAACTACTATGAACAGTATAATCAAGTCTCTGAGATTTTTTTTCATTGTTGGTAAAATTTTTTAGTATCCTGATGGAGGTATATTATTTTCAGGTTTTTTTGTATTCATCATTTCTTGTTGTTTTATTGCACTATTTCCGTAAAACCTGTCAAAAGAGATTGTTCCGAAGAGAAACATGTAGTAGAGTAGCCCCTTTCTTGCTTTTATACATGCGGTTATAGATAGTACTGTATAAATAATATTCCAGATTATAACAAAACCCAGGTAGATAAAGAAAGCTGTCGAAAACTGCCAGTTTTCGTAGGTAAAAATATTTCGGAATAACCATATAACAACAGTGCCATTCAGTATCGAGATGGGAATCTGTGTAATCATCGATTGATAAGAATGAAAAGCCACATAGCGGGATCGATTTTTATTGATGAAATAATAAACCAGGGAAGCAACCATATTTATGAAAGGTAATGGGAGACCTGCGCCCATGGCTGCAAACATCATGAGATATGCTCCCATGGCATCCTCTTTTTCCTTCTTTGAAATCTCATTAGGTTGGGGAAGAATAATCTTCCCCATTGAATCGGTCGTTAATTTGTCGATCAAGTTATTCTTTTCCGCTGAAAGGAGGATAGTCTTTGATCATATATCCAAGATATAGGGAGATTCTTGTACTCCAACGCAGTGTTCCCACATTGAAAGCATGCCATGATTCCGGATAGGAACCGGTAAAAAGGACAACCCACCAGGCAAGAAATGCAAGAACCATGGTTCCGATCATTCTGAAATAAAGAAGAAAAATATGAGGTATACCTACATAAATCATTCCGAAAATCGCTCGTATAAGGAGGCTTCCTCTGGTGACTCCTGAAGGATAAGGTATTTCCAGTTTTACGTTCTCATGTTCACCTTTTAACCCGAAAGCAGGGTAGCCGTCGATCAGATTCATGAAGGTTGCATTAACTCTTAAACCCCAGCTTATGAATTTCGTTTGATAATTGAACCAGTTTTCAGGATATTCTCCGGTAAAAAGAATAACCCAGAAAGCCAAGAAATTTAACACTGATGCTCCTATCCCAACAAAAAGCATTAAAAAAGTGTGGGGAATAAGAATGTAAAAGTAACCAAGGAAAGATCTTAACAGAAGTTCGCCTCTGGAATATTTTTCCTGATGAATGATTGATAATTTCATAATGGACTCCTTTTTTTGTTTATAATAAAAGTTTATGACTATTCTATAGTTAAGTCAATCTTTTCCTTTGAAGCCTATTGTAATGAAACAACCTACCCCAAAGATTCAAAAAGCTCTTTGACATTTACCGTAAACCCCTCAAGCACAATAGATTCAGCAGTTTTGTTTTTATCTTCTCTCCAGTTAGCAGGAGGCACTAAAATTCCCTCATCATACTTTCCAGAACATTCACCTTCTGTTTGTAGATGAAAGACTTGTATAAATTTATTCCCGGGGTCAATAATCCAGTATTCCAAAACACCGTATTTTTCGTAGAGCTGAAATTTTTCATTAAGGTCTTTTTTTGAAGTAGATGGTGAGAGTATTTCGATAATTACATCGGGAGCTCCCAGACAGCCCTTTTCAATTATCTTTGAAGGGTCACATATAACCGAGATATCCGGCTGAACCACACTATCAATCTCATTTTCATCTTTTATTGGAAATACGGGCAGCATTACATCAAATGGAGCTGTATAAGCTTTGCATCGTTTATTTTTTAAAAAAATATATAGCTCACCATGTATAACTGAAGCTATCCATTGGTGTTTGCTTGAGGGAGCAGGGCTCATATCATAGGCTATACCGTTAATCAACTCCCACCGTTCATCCTCCGGCCAGGAACAATAATCCTTGTAAGTAAATTTGTGGTCAGTTTTTTTTAAAGGCAAACCCATGTTTTTCATTCCTCCATTATAAATAAGAATTACTGGAAAAGGAAGGCTTTCGATTCCCCTTCATTCTATCAGCCGACAGTCAGGAACCCTTCAGCCTTCTTCTCTATATCTTACCTTCCTCCAAAAAACTGTAGTAACAGGTTTCTGTAAATATAATGTGATCAAGAAGCTCGATTCCTAGAATTATACCGGCATTTTTTATTCTCGAGGTAATTTCAATATCCTCCCGGCTGGGTTCTATGCTGCCTGACGGATGGTTATGTGCTATCAGGACAGCAGCAGCACGATCTTTTAAGGGATCAGAAAAAATTTCGCGGGGATGAACAAGGGTTCTGTTAACCAGACCCATGGAAACAACCCTTGACTGTATAATTTCATGTGCTCCATTGAGGGATAAACAGAGAAAGTGTTCCTGCTTACGATCGGAATAATGGTTTATGAATGGGAGGGCATCTGCCGGAGATGTAATTTTTTTTCTATTTGGATAGAGAACCCGCCTGGAAAGTTCCAAAGAAGCAGAAATTAAGGTTGATTTTGCTTTTCCCAGACCTGATACAGAGAGAAGATCTGAAATTGATGTTTTATAATTGTTTGTATCCAGTATTTTTAAAACTTCTTCTGCGAGAGTTCCTACGTTTTTACCTTTTATACCTGTGCCGAGCAGAATGGCCACCAATTCCCGGTCAGAAAGATGCTCAGCACCATAGTGGATAAGTTTTTCCCTGGGTTTAAACCCATCTGTTTCTTTTATCATCTTATCTCTTAGTACTGGTGGTTTCTTCCTGGTACTTTTAAGAATACCTTTTTTGTGAAATATTTTTTAAGCGTATACGAAGTTACTCCCGGAACAGAGGAAGAAAGATTTAATGGACATCACAAAACCTCTACTATAGTTAACCCTTGAGGGAGATTCATGAATAACTTATATTATCTCAATGAAGATAAAACAGGATAATAATAAAATAATGATAAAAAATAAAGGATTCGATCACAAAAAAGTAATTTCCCGTAATATTGTGTCGGGTACCGGATGTGAGGCAATCAGACCAGTGGATCCAATTCTTCCGATGGCAGAGATAGAACGGAGTTTAATTACCACATTCCGAAAAAAGATCTGGTCGAAATTTACTGCATCCATTGTTGAGTATGAACTATTAAAGCCCGGAGACAAAATTGCCGTAGCTATTTCAGGTGGTAAAGACAGTCTGCTCATGGCCAAACTTTTTCAGGAACTTAAAAAGCATGGCAGGGATAATTTTGAAGTTGAATATATTGCTATGGATCCCGGATTTCTTCCTGAAAACAGAGGGCTTTTAGAGGAGCAGTGTGAATATCTGGGAATTCCTGTAAAAATATTTGATCGGAAGATATTTGATGTTCTGGACAGGAATGCCAGGAGCTATCCATGTTATTTGTGTGCTAAAATGAGACGTGGTGCACTCTATTCAATCGCACAGGAGCTTGGATGCAATAAACTTGCACTCGGGCACCATTTTGATGATGTAGTGGAAACAGTTATGCTGAATATACTATGTTCCGGGAGATTTCAGACCATGCTGCCAAAACTAAAATCTGCAAACTTTCCAGGGCTGGAGCTTATTAGACCTCTCTATTCCATAAAGGAGGAGGATGTTTTGGATTTTACCCACAAAAGTGGTTTGTCTCCTATGAACTGCGGTTGTGTTGTAGCTGCAAAAAAAACTTCATCCAAACGCCGGGAAATCAAAGAACTGATAAAATCCCTTGGATCAACCTTTCAGGATGTGGAAAAATCGATCTTCAACAGCACAAAAAATGTGTTCCTCGACGCTGTTATCGGCTGGAAAGACGCCGGGGAAGAACATAGTTTTCTTGACAATTATGATGGTGCCGAAGATTCTATTTCATAAACGAAAAGAGAACATAGTTTAAAATACCACCAGCCTTCCAGTATTCAAGTTCCAGTCCTGTGTCAATTCTTACCTTAACAGGAAAAGACTTTGAAATTCCGGAACCTCGCTTCATGCTCATTGTCAGTTCCCCGGCAGGGCGGATATCTTCAAGCCCCGAAAGGCTGAAAATCTCATCTCCTCTAATTCCCAGAGAATCAACAGAATAGTCCTTTCCAAATTCAAGAGGAAGAATACCCATTCCAAGAAGATTGGATCTGTGAATTCGCTCATAGCTTTCTGCTATTACAAGTTTTACTCCCTGAAGGGATGGACCCTTTGCAGCCCAGTCTCTGGAGGATCCTGTTCCATACTCTTTCCCTGCAAAAACAAGGAGGGGTGTATCCTTCATGCTGACAGCAGCATCATAGATAGCCGATACCTCTCCCTTTGAATCCAGAGTATATCCTCCCTCAGTACCCGGAATCATCCTGTTCTTTATACGTATGTTGGCAAAGGTACCACGCATCATCACCTCATGATTGGCACGCCTGCTGCCGTAGGAGTTAAACTGTTTGGGAATAATCCCCCGGTTGGTAAGGTATCTCCCTGCAGGACTCTCTGGTGCTATATTTCCTGCGGGAGAGATATGATCTGTTGTTGTACTGTCAGGAAATATTGCAAGACATTTTGCATTGGAAATATCTATAAGTTCTGATTTATTGGAAATATCTGTAAATGAGTCAAAAAACGGAGGTTTTCTGATATAGGTACTCTCTTTCTCCCAGTCGTAGAGTTCTCCCTTAGGGAATTCCAGTTGCTGCCACTCTTTGGAGCCTTTAAAAACATTTTCATATTTCCGATTAAATATTTCAGGAGTAAGATGCTTACTTATAGCTCCTTTAATCTCTGTTTCAGATGGCCATAGGTCTTTCATAAAGATTGACTGACCATCAGCCGAGATCCCGACAGGATCTTTTGTGAGGTCGATTTTAACGGTTCCTGTAAGAGCATGAATTATTACCAGGGGTGGAGATGCCAGGTAACTGGCCTTTGATTCGGGGCTTACCCTTCCTTCAAAGTTTCTGTTACCGGAAAGAACATTTGCCGTAACAAGATTTCCGGAACTTATGGCCTCTTTAATGGAATCAGGGAGCGGGCCGGAATTTCCGATACATGTAGCACATCCGTAGCCGATTAAATTAAAACCGAGTTTATCCAGGGACTCCATCAATCCGGCAGCCTCCAGATAGGATGTAACAACCTGGCTACCAGGTGCAAAAGATGTTTTTACCCAGGGTTTCGATTCCAGTCCAAGTTCAACCGCTTTTTTTGCAATTAGACCTGCAGTAATAAGAACAGCAGGATTGGAAGTATTTGTACAGCTGGTAATTGATGCTATTACAACATCTCCATGGGTCAGATTATGATCAATTCCCGAAACAGGCCTGGATGAACTGAAATTTTCCACATTATAAACACTTTTAAGGGCATCATCGAAGGTATTTGTTACATCCTCCAGAAAAACGAGATCCTGTGGACGTCTTGGACCAGCCATAGCAGGTCGTATAGTGGATGTATCAAGATTAATAATATGACTGTATTTTGAGGGGGTTGAATCATTCCTCCACATCCCCTGGGCTTTTGCATAAGCTTCAACAAGGTCTATCTGATCGCTGTTCCTTCCTGAAAGTTTCAGATAGGCTAGTAGTTCATTATCAATTGGGAAGTATCCGCAGGTCGCTCCATATTCAGGAGCCATATTACTAATGGTTGCTCTGTCTGCAAGACTCAGAGAGTCCAGGCCGGATCCAAAAAATTCAACAAAACTGCCTACTACTCCATATCCCCTCAGAATCTGAACTATTTTAAGAACAAGATCTGTGGCAGTTATTCCTGGTGATAATTTTCCAGACAGATGAACTCCTACTACATTGGGAATCAGCATTGTTAAGGGCTGCCCAAGCATAGCGGCCTCTGCCTCTATTCCTCCTACTCCCCATCCGAGGACACTCAGTCCATTTATCATTGTAGTATGACTGTCTGTTCCCACAACTGTATCAGGAAATGCCAGAGGAACCTCCTCTTTATCGGTTGTAGTCACAACAGAAGCAAGATATTCAAGATTAACCTGATGTATAATACCTGTTCCGGGAGGAACAACCCTGAAATTATCAAAAGCCTGCTGACCCCATTTGAAAAAACGGTATCTTTCCTGATTTCGTTCAAACTCAAGTTCAACATTTTTCTGAAATGCATCAGCAGAAGCAGAGTAATCAACCATAACAGAGTGATCAATTATCATATCAACTGGAATAAGAGGGTTTATTTTAGAAGAATCACCTCCTGCAGCACTGATAGCCTCTCGCATAGCCGCCAGATCGGCAATTGCAGCTCCTCCGGTCAGATCCTGCATAATTACCCTGGAAGGGTGGAATGAGATATCAGCTCGCTGTCCTTTTTCTATAGGCTTCCACTTAGCAACAGCAGCCATCTCATCCATACTAATATACTCTTTGTCCGAATTTCGTAACAGATTTTCCAGGAGAACCTTTAGAGATACCGGGAGCCTGGTAATATCAAAATTATTTTCCTCTGCATAATTATTTATACTGTAATACTTATATTTTCTATTTCCGATATTGAGAATAGATGGGTTCATAGTAACTCCTGAAGGATTGATACCCCATTCTAAACAATAAGATTATTTGAGTCTATAAACTGCTGGAAGAATCTATTTATAATGAAATCTACGACTTTATGCCGCAAACTCAATCACAAATTTCGTTCCATTACCACGTTCAATTCGAATATTACCATCTATCTGCTCCACCAGTATTTTAACCAATTGCATCCCGAATCCAGTTGAATTTTCAAAGGTAACAGATTCAGGGATTCCCACTCCATTGTCCTGATATTCCAATGTAATTAAATTTCCGATTATTGATGCTTTTATGGTTATCCGACCATTATTACCAGTAAAAGCATATTTCATGGAATTGGTTATTAACTCGTTTATGATGATCCCTAGGGAAGATAACAGCTTTGAATCAATAGATATATCTTCTATTGCAGTTTCAACAAGCACTTTCTTCGGGAATATCATTGTTATTTTTTCAATCAGCGAAGAAAGATACTCCTTGAGTGATAAATTCCCAGTATTTTCTGATATATACAGCTTATCATAGAGAACCATCATACTTTGCAATCTACCGGCCGCAACATCCAGGATGCCTGAAGTTTCAGCATTAACCTGATCAGATTGAAGTCTTAATAAAGCATCCATTGTATTCATGTTGTTTTTTATTCGGTGATGAACTTCTTTGAGAATGAGTTCCTTTTTTTGAGCCAAATGTAATAATTCAGTATTGTATGCTTTGAACTTGGAAATTATATATATTGATAACCCGAAAAGTATAATTGCAGAAAAAATCATAATATAAAAAACTGGTGAAGTAAGTTCAAATAAATTATTGTATCCGATTTGAACAGACCAATACCCTGATGGTAGGTTGACAATAATTTCGTCTACTAAAATTTTATCTTCAAACCCGGAATCATAAATAGTATGTGAAAAATTATTATCATCATATTGTGTTATCAAATAAGTATAGCTATCAGTATCAAGAAATAAGTTTTCAATTATATCATCAAGTTTCATCATATAGCCTAATTGTCCCCAGTATGAGCCATCAGGTAATGTGATCGGCATTCTAGTTATTATACCTATTCCTCCTTGGACCAGTTCAACCGGACGTGTTATAATAACTTTCAGGTCATTTTTAACTCTTAGTGCATCATCTTTTTGGGCTGGAATATCAACTAAATTAATGTTGCTCATATCCTTATTAGGTTCGTAAGGATATAAATAGATTGCTGTTGTATCCTTAAAAATTCCAATATTGCTAATTATATTATTTTCTGAATCTACAACTTTTTGGATAAAATAATCTAATTCATCAATATCGATATCCGGGTTTATGCTTATATGAGTAGTCACACCAATCATCTTACTTATATTAGAATTTGTCACTTTATTTACGTTTGATTCGGTTAATGCCAATTGCTGAATCATATCATGTTTTTTATCTGAAACATTTTTTGAAAAATCTGTATATGCACCGATCAAAAAACTAACAAGGATAATGAATGGTAAAAAATGTAAAAGTATTCCGGGTCTTTTCAAAATAACCAACTTATATCAATGGGTTCGCTATTTTCCCTCCATAGATGTCCCTCTGTCAAGACAAAAACTAAAAAACCTCCAAGGTTCTCGTCCTGGTTTCTATACAAAAAAAAGACCGAAACCACAAAAGTGATTCCGATCTTTTTATAGCAGGGACAGGACTCTTATCCTACGGTTACTTTGTAACCTGCGGACTCGGGATTATACTGCGCATAATCCCTTGCAGAGGTTCTCGTCCTGATCTATATACAAAAAAAGACCGAAACCACAAAAGTGATTCCGATCTTTTTATAGCAGGGACAGGACTCGAACCTGTGACCTCCGGGTTATGAGCCCGACGAGCTGCCAACTGCTCTACCCTGCGACGATTTGTTTGCCTAAGATACAGAAGATAGAGGGAATAGTCAATAGAATCGGCACAATATTTGAGTTATTATTTCAGCTCCTCCCTGTAAGCCGATCTTCTTTCAGTGCAGCTTTGTAGAGTCTTGAGAGAATGGTTCCCGATATAAACAGCAGTGGAAAAATCATCAGAGCCAGCCATGAACCGTAGAACAGGAAAAAATCATACAGACCATGTATCAAAACAGCAATTGCAAGACCTTTATACTTTAAATTCGGATTTTCAAACTTTGATTTTCCAATATAGTAGCCCATTATGCCGGAAGCTGTTGCATGAAGGGGGACGGCGGTAACTCCCCTTAAAATAAGTGTTGATGCAGGCCCAATACTGTAAAAAATATTCTCAAAGAGGGCAAATCCCAGGCTTGCTGTTATGGTATAGACTATTCCGTCTGTAATTTCATCAAAATACTTGTTGGAAAAAGCTGTCAGGGTGACTGTCTTAAGTTTTATCCATTCTTCAACAAGGGCTGCAATAATAAAAGCTTTAATGAAGATAGATATAATGGAAGAAAATTCCGGGATAAATTCTAAAAATATCATCTCAATTATTACTGCTGGAATTACAGATAAAAATCCGAAAATAAAAACTTTCAGTATTAGCGAAACAGGTTCTTTTTTTTGCTTGTCCTTGTTGTAGAAATAGATGAGAAGTGCCAAAGCCGGTATTATAGCAAGGATTATATTGATTAATAGGTAGATCACTTTTCTTTTTTCTTTTTTTCCTGTTCTTTAAAGAATGCGTGGTCTTCCATTACCTCTGTGACCATATCCTTTATTTTCCATTCCAAATTTGTAGGAGTTGATGTTGAGAACGCAATGTCTCCGGGGTTTGGAACAGCGGCTTTTATGGCTTTAATTATCTTAAAAACGTCATCTCGCTCGAATCCATGGAAGAATATAACCTTTGCCTGCTTATTTTCTGTCATAGTTTAATCCTTTTACGTTTCATTTATCATCAATATTCCGGAATTACTGTTTCTGTTTGACCGAAATTAAATGTATTTGTATCTTCTATTATAAATAAGACATTACTAAAAAACAATCTTAACCTGTAGAAGCAGGGTGTAATAACTAATTAAAGAAAATATGGAGGTATTATGCGATACGATAAAATGACAGTCAAAGTTCAGGAAGCTATACAGGATGCCAGTTCTATAGCTCACAAATATAATCATAACTCAATTGATGTAATTCATATGCTCTATGCACTTCTGGATCAGCAGGATGGAGTGGTCCCCCCTCTTCTTGACCGAATCGGTGTTGACAGAAAGGGACTTGAAGAAAGACTGCAGGGCATTATGGAGAATCAGCCGAAGGTTTATGGTTCAGCGGCTCAGATCAGTCTTTCTCCTGCTCTTTCCAGTGTTCTTCACAGAGCTGAGACAGAAGCCGCAAATTTGAAGGATGATTTTGTTTCGGCAGAACATGTTTTTCTGACTATTCTTGAGTCCGATAGTATTTCAGGGGAGATTCTTACAAGCCTTGGTATTTCAAGAGATCAGGTATTAAAAGTTCTTCAGTCTATTAGGGGGAACCAGAGGGTTACGGATGAGAATCCTGAAATAAAATATCAGGTACTTGATAAGTATTGTAAAGATTTAATTGTACTTGCCAGAAGGGATAAGCTTGACCCCGTAATTGGAAGAGATGATGAGATTCGACGTGTAATTCAGGTACTCTCCAGGCGTACAAAAAATAATCCTGTTCTAATTGGGGAACCAGGGGTAGGTAAAACCGCTATTGCTGAGGGTCTGGCCAGGAGGATTGTATCCGGGGATGTACCTGAATCACTGAAGGATAAGAGACTTCTTGCCCTTGATCTTGGTGCCCTTATTGCAGGTGCAAAGTTCAGAGGAGAATTCGAAGAGAGGCTGAAGGCTGTAATTCATGAAATTGAGGAGTCGGATGGAGAAATTATTCTGTTTATTGATGAGCTTCATACACTTGTCGGTGCAGGTGCAGCTGAGGGTTCTACAGACGCATCAAATCTCCTCAAACCGGCACTTGCCAGGGGAGAACTCCGTGCTATTGGTGCTACGACTCTGGATGAATACCGTAAGCATATTGAAAAAGACCCGGCTCTTGAAAGGCGGTTTCAGCCGGTAATTACAAATGAACCCTCAGTGGAGAATACAATTGCAATTCTTAGAGGTATCAAGGACAGGTATGAGGTTCACCATGGTGTCCGTATTAAGGATGATGCACTAATAGCCGCCGCCAGGCTTTCGGACAGGTATATTACATCCCGTTTTCTTCCGGATAAAGCCATCGACCTCATAGATGAAGCTGCCAGCCGTCTCAAGATGGAGATTGAGAGCCAGCCTATCGAACTGGACACCATAGAGCGTAAAATACTCCAGCTGGATATTGAAAAACATGCTCTCTCTATGGAGGAGGATGACGCATCTCAGGAAAGACTGGTAAAAATCGATCAGGAGCTGGCTGACCTTCAGACCAGACGGGATGCTATGAGGCTTCAATGGAATAACGAGAAGGAAGTTATTGATGAGATCCGGCGCCTGAATTCTGAATTGGAACATTCCCGCTCTCTGGAGTCAAAGTATGAGAGAGAAGGTAATTTGAATCTTGCTGCAGAGATAAAACATGGAAGAGTCCCACAGATAGAAGCCCAGATTGACGAAAGTTCAAAAAGACTGGAGGAACTTCAGGTTGATTCTCAGTTGCTTAGAGAAGAGGTTACAGAGGAGGATATTGCACATATTGTATCTACATGGACAGGCATACCTGTTTCCAAGATGCTTTCTTCTGAGATGACAAAATACCTTGATCTTGAGCAAATAATTTCAAAGAGGGTCGTGGGGCAGGAATCAGCTATTTCAGCTGTTTCCGATGCGATTCGCCGAAATAAAACCGGACTTTCAGATGAAGCAAGGCCTCTTGGTTCTTTTATTTTTCTTGGACCAACTGGTGTAGGTAAAACCGAGCTTGCAAAAACTCTTGCAGATTTTCTGTTTAATGATGAGAAGGCTTTAACCAGAATTGATATGAGTGAGTATATGGAAAAACACTCAGTTTCAAGACTTATCGGTGCTCCCCCAGGGTATGTCGGATATGATGAGGGGGGGCAGCTTACTGAAGTTGTAAGAAGGCGACCCTATTCTGTTGTTTTATTTGACGAAATTGAGAAAGCCCATCCGGATGTTTTTAATGTACTGCTGCAGCTTCTGGATGATGGAAGGCTGACAGACGGCCAGGGAAGGGTTGTAGATTTCCGTAATTCGATAATTATTCTTACAAGTAATCTTGGGGGTGATCTTCTTCTGGAAACAGATAATGTGGAAAATGTTAAAGAACAGATAATGGAGATAATGAAAAAGACTTTTAAGCCTGAATTTTTAAACCGCGTAGATGAGACTATCTTCTTTAACAGACTGGGTAGGGAGAATATAATAAAAATTGTGGATATTCAGCTGGAGAGATTGAAAAACAGGCTTGCTTTAAGAAATATTGAAATTATTCTGGATGAAGCAGCCCTTAAACATATTGCTTCTATAGGATTTGACCCCAGTTATGGAGCAAGACCGGTTAAGCGGGCAATTCAGAATCTTATTCAGAATCCAATGGCCAAAGAAATTCTGTCAGGGAAAATTAAAGATGGGGACATCGTTAAGGTAGGTCTGAAGAACTCTGAGCTTGCATTCACAATAGGCTAATTATTTTAATTCCCCGGGATCTATTATTTCCGGGGGACTTTTATTATTCTTTAATCCTTAAGAGGTAAAGCAAGTATGAAAATTATTTGGTGGCGTAGAATCTAAGAGACTTGGTAAATAAATAAGGCTCTTTTTACGATAAATGTAAAAGGAGCCTAAGCCTTGAAAAATAATTTTTATTGTAATCTCATTATCGACATTGAAACTCCAGACCTTAAGAGTATCA
>JAJRQE010000256.1 GCA_024280415.1 Spirochaetota bacterium
TACTCTCTTTTAAAACCATTGATGTGGTAGAGAGTATTCCCTTTTTTATCGTCTTGTTTCTGGAATTTCTATCTGTCTTTTATTGGTAAGTTAATCTGTCAAGTTTGCTATTCTTTGGAATCATGTTCGGGCGGTGTACAACGTCTTAGCCGGAAGAACATATCAGCGCATGGAATAGAATTGCAAGCTTCCGAAGTTATAACAATCGAATAGTTGTTGCTATGTGGTAGGGAGAGGTTATTCTCCCTACCAAAATATAGTTACTCTATTTCCTTCATATAGGCTGTTTTAAGGACATTATCCATCGATACGACAATTGTGGTGGAGTAGAAGGGGAAGAGATTTAACCCATTTTCTTCTGCAAGACTACAGGCATCAAGATCGATAATTACCTTCCTTGCTCCATCATCAATAGATTCAGTTCCATATTTACAAGTTAACTCAATAGCTTCGCGAGATATATTCCTCTGAGCAATTCTTTGAAGCGCATGGTTTGTGTAAATGATCCCAGTTGAGTGTGTTGTATTGTTTCCGAACATCGTGTATAGACCCCATTAATAGTCCGGAAGCCCGAGGGGGTTGTAATAATCATTTATTGCATCACTCACATAGGAATGGAAAAAATCTTCATAATTCCATTCAGCTTCTCTTACGTCTTCATCGAATACAAGCTCACAGTAGTCAATAAGGAACTTTTGAACTCCATCTATGGTCTGTTCGATTAGATCGTTTGAGAATTTGATGAAATAACATGCCAAATCACCCTGATTATATTCGTGGTCTATCAGAATTTCAGGACAATGCTTCTTTACTTTTTCATAGCTTGATTTGCTATTGTGTTTGATAAAATTCCAAAGAGCATACATTTTTTGGTGGTGCTTGTATGAATCCAGGCCTTTAATTGATGATTTTTTGTCCTGATCTCTTGGACCTTTGAATGCGAGAAAAGTTCTGCGGTCGAAGTCGTCAAGTTCATATCCATTGTCTGTGAGTAATTTAAGAGTAACGGCATCTATCTGTGCTGCTAATTGGTGGAAATACTGAGCGTATAAGCTGAAGTATAATTTCTTTTTCTTGTATTCTGCATAGTCGTAGGATAATGCTGATTTGATACGGGCATATGTAGCTGCTTCATCATAATCAGCAATTCCCATTTGGAAGTTATTATCGTCAGCGGCAGTAAAATCACATCCCTTAATTTCTGATAAGAACTGATCAATAAAGATTTTCTGAGACTCAATCCATTCTTTTTTTATCAAGGATAACTCTTTCTTGATTACATTTACTTTGTAATCATCTTCCTTGGATTTAGCAGGTTTAAAGAGCTGGCTTTTCTTGTTTGTCTTGAGGTCTTTTCGATCATCATCGATATGAAAGTATTCACAGAATCTCTTCATATCGACAGACAGAGTCTCTTTGTCGGTTTGCTTTCCCTTTAGAAAGAGCCCGTAATAACGGGTATCGTCATAAGGGCAGTCTTCATACCACTCAATTGAGTATTTCTTTAGTTCATGATTATTCATGTTTTCCTCCATAATTTAGGCAACTCAATGCCACAGATAAATCCATCTTTCGTTATGGAGAACTAATATCCACCAACAAAAATTGATGAAATCATAACTATAGAAGTTACGTAGTTAATTTAAGATAACATTAAATCTGAATCATATCAATAAGAGTGCATTTGATTTTAATGATATATTCTTACACCAGAGCTCAAGTCATGGCTGATGGTATCTTGATTGAAGTAAATGAGATGACTCAGGAAGCAGTTATATGGTTTCCAACCGCAGTTACAGATAGTTTCTATCAGAGATATATCATACCTCAGAAAGATGCAGAATCCTTCGGGCAGTCTACTGATGGACGGTTATGGGATGTTTTGTTGATCTTTCGGTCAACGGCCCTGAATTGTAAAGAATCCAGGATGACCCTTTGCATAGAGTTTATGCAAGGACTATTTGGATCTATTGCTCCGGCATACAAGGCAGTAGAAATCCTGGTAATGGTTCATCCAGTGGATAATGGGGAGCCGGTTATTACGATAATGTTGCCTGGATATGAATAATGTGCATGTGAAAAATCATACAATTTTAACAACAAATTCGCCACTTCGAGCAACACAAACCCCATCTTTGATTATAAAACACTCTACCCAGTGATGCCCTCTATATCTTGTTGGCTCACGCCTGATTTTTGTGCCCAATTCGAATGCTGATTCGCCATCACTATTGTAAAAATCCCCCCTAAGACAGTAAGCATCTGTTGCTTCTCTTCCTGTATTGACCACTTGCCAAAATACACTATATGGACCGGGGACATTTGTCTTCGCTTTGAAACAGATTTTTTTATTGCGCTCGACAGTACCTCCGTTAAGAAGATTGTATTTAGATGATCCATCTGAAAATAATCTCCAACCATCTTTATTGTAACTTGCTGATATCTCTACGTTTTGAGTTAGTCTTAATGGCCATTTTGATCGTGGGTCCTGTCGATGAGAAACATTAAAATTCATCAGCTGAGAACTTGCAGAGGATGTGATTGGTTTTTTCTGGGGTAAATTCAGGCTCTTATAGAAGTATGACTTATTCAACTGGTCTTCAATGTTTATGAAGTCCTCATAAACCCAGTCAACCCATTGGAAAAATGCTCTCGCTCGTACATGATTATCTTCATGCCACCTGTCTGCGAAATTTTCACCATAATTAGTAGGGTTCGGTATATTCCATTTCCCGTCTGGAGTCCTTGTAATCAAGTTGTACGTTGATTCCGCCAGAGACTTATTAAATCTAAAAGTGGATTGAATCTGCTGCGATTGTTCAGAAAGTCTATGAATTAGATTAGTAAGGGTTTCATTAATTGATGACTCATTCTGATATGCCTGAGCTGCTAAAACGGTAATGATCATGGATATGGGCTTATATTTCTCATTGCTTTTGTTTGAAAACCGGATATCACGATGTCTTTTTAACAGCTGTATTGATCGTTGGAGCGGTGTTTTAACATGAATATCAGGTATATCATTCACTGAATTAAAAAGTCCATCACTCCGATAATTTTCGAAAATGATACTCTTCTGCAATATTTTTACTTCATTGAATGCATTTCGATTTCTTTCAAAGAACCACGCGGAGAAATCCTTTGGATTGCTTGTTGTCCAGTTATATATTGATTGTTCCATATTCCTATTGGTTACTGCAATTGAATTTCTATGCCATTGAATCTCTCTGAAAGTGCTCCATTCTTCCTGTACCGAAGGTAAAATATCCATATGAAAGCCGATTCCGTCTTGCTCAGCATAATTCAATGTCCAACATCTTTTTCCTTCATCATCTAACAATTTCTCATAGGTTCCATGTTCTTTCAGCTGATCACCAACTTGAAGCTTTACCACTTCAGGTGTTGTTTTATTTTTTTTATGTTCTAAGCAACACACAATATCGATATCATAGTCAGCATCTTTACTGTTTCTGTATGGACGGATCTCAGTACCAAGTTTAAATGATCCCTGGAGGTATACCTCTGGCTCTTGGATTGAGCCCTGATATTCTCCTTTTATGAGATAGCTACGCATTGAATCAAATCTTTCCATAGCCTGTTTGTATTTTGAGGGTGAAATATCGAGAGCTTCTGCCGCTTTCTTAAGCGATTCCTCTGTAACATTCTTACTTACTGTCTCTACATTACTAAGCATTAAAGAACCTCCTTATCTGCTCTGATTCATGTGTGAAACTATGATCTGCTCTTGATTTCAGGTCATCCATTATAGAGATATCATCCAAAGGTAAAGGTTGATCACTTTCAAAGTCTATCCTGGTAATTTGATTAGGCTGTAACATGAGTTTCAGATAGTTCAGGGCACTTTGGCTTTGTAATGAAAGGATAAACCCAATAAAATCCTTATGACGCCATTCGTTTATTAATCCCCATTTTCGTGCTGGGTTTGTTCCATACATAGTTTTTGAACTTCCTGTTCCAATAGATAAAATTCGAATGTCTTCGATATTGATACCAAGCCGTTTCTGGGCATCTATAACAGCGGCCAAAGCCGGATTGTTTGCCCATAGACCACCATCTGCAAGAAGATATGGACTTATACTATGGGGATCAAAATAAGTTGGAGCCGAGCAAGAAGCGAGAACCGCATCCTTTACCAAAACTGGATTGTCTCTTGTGAACTCCTTTGAGTAAGCAGATTTTAGAACATGAACACATCCATTCCCAACATCTGTCGCAGGTAGTAATAGAGGTTTATGGATATCTCCTAAAGTTAATTCCTGGAATACTTCAGACAGAACCTCCTTTAAATAATCTGAGCTATAAACACTTTGGAGCATTGGCTGTACCATGTTCTTCAGATTCCGACCGGGGAACATGAACTTTTCCTTTTTGAAAATATTTTTCCCATGATCGATATACATTTTAGAGATTTGGGAGACTGGAATCTTTGCCGCAATTCCTGCCGCAATAATTGAACCAGTACTGGTGCCAGTAATCATATCTACATTTTCAAGTAGATTTATTTTTAGACGTTCTTCTGTGCATTGGAGTAGATGTGCTGGAAATACACCTCGGATTCCTCCACCATCAATGCTTAAAATATGAAATTGCTTACTCAAATTATCCTCCTATTTCCTGTCCTTAGGAGGACAAGGGTCATTTCCGTAACTGTTCCCTCCTCGGATTTTTCCATCTCGACCATGAATCTTGGTGTCAGATTGCTGATTTCTTGCAATTTCTTCTGCTCGATCGATGGCTTCAACCTGGGTTCGAGTCACTTTTGTGACCTTAGAATTACCTGCACCTCTGACGGCCCAACCATCTTCATGTTTGACTACATGCTGATTTTTTCCTTTTGCCATATATTACCTCCTGGCTTCATTTATCCACAGAAGCTGTGGACTCTATAGCTTTAAAAGTTGCTATTACTCATATATCCCCAACTCAAGACACAATTCGGACAAACTTATAAAAAAATTGTATAATAAATGTGAAATTGAGTTATTCGAGGTCAAAATCATTCTGATAATGTCCGAAATAATCAATTAATAGGGGATATATAGTTAAGGAGGAGTTTTTGCAAAGTGATATACAAGAGGACAAATACTTTTCTGCTGAAGAAGTCAGTGATTTAATTGATAATCTTGATACAGTAGCATTAACTAAGCTGTATAAAATTGCATCAAATCTGGCAATGATTTACAGATATGACGCAGAATCGCTTATTCATGACGCAATTGTCAAACTTCTCGAACCAGAAGGAAGGAGGTGGAGAAAGGATTACAGTATTTCCACCATCTTCAAAAAAATCTGTTGGAGTATTCTCGATCATTATACTGAACACTTTGAGCCGGAAAGCTCTCTGCATGAGCCGAATCAAGAAGGTTCTGAACCTATTGAAAGCATCCAAGGGGAATATTTGAGCCTAGAGCAGCAGCTTATTCTGGTAGATATAAAAGATAATATCTATTCAGTGTTTAAAGATGATCCTACTGCGACAGAACTCATAGATAGTAAATTGGAAGGTTTTAAAAAGGGAGAAATACTCGACTTATTAGATCTTTCCGATAGGGAATATGAAACAGCTTGGAAACGAATCAGACGTAAAATGAAAAGAGATTATCAAGGGAGTATGGTATGAGTGATGAAAAGAAAGCCTTATTTCAGATTAGGAAATTTGCAGATGCAATCACTGAAAACATCATAAATACCCCAGATGATGAAATTCTTGATGAGGTCAGAGAAGATCATGGCGATCAAGAATATGATGCCAATATAATGCGAGATATCATTGGTAAAGCTAAAATGCAGGTTAACAAGAAAGCATTCGCAAAGGCAAAGCATGATTTAGAAGTATTTAAGGCAGGCCAGAAGGATTCTCCAACAGATAACGAATTTCTTCATGGGTTTGAAGAAAAAGATTTAGACGATCTGACAATAGCTGCTCGTGATGGAAAAGATATTTCAGATAAAGATATGACTGGGGTGCGTGAAGATTGGGAAGACCTGAAGAAGATGGCATCCTGGAAGGACAAAGGTAATAGTGAAAAATCTTAGCAAAGCTGAGAATCTTCTAAATAGCTTGGGTATTTCTACACCAGGTGAAATTGATTTGGAAGCAATTGCCTGGACACAAAATGTATTAGTCAAAACACGCCCCTTAGAAGGTTGTGAGGCAAGAATCTTTGGAAAAGGAGATGTCGCAATTATCTCAGTGAACGAAGATTCAAGGCCAACTCGACAAAGATTTTCTATTGCACATGAGCTGGGTCACTGGAATAACGACCGAGGAATGAACTTTTATTGTTCATCAAAGGATTTGGAAATTGGATTTAAGAATAGCAAGCTTGCTGAAAGATTAGCAAATTACTTTGCAGCTGATTTGCTATTTCCCAGTTTCTTATTTAAACCAATAGTCCGACAAACTCCAGAACTGACTTGGGATGTAATCAAAGGTGTCTCAAATGACTTCAATACAAGTTTGACAGCAACAGTATTCCGTTTTATAGACAGCAATGAGCTTCCAGTAATGCTTGCAGTTTATAACAGCAACTTAGAGCGTCTATGGGTAAAGAGGTCATCTCAGATTCCAGAAAGGTGGTATCCAAAAGAAACGATTTCAATTCCTCAGAGTCTAAAATGGAATGATTCCGGGATGTTTCCGGTTACCGCTGACTATTGGTTTGACCAGGATGATTGTGATGAGTATGAGATTGAAGAACAGACATTTCAATATGCTGACCGAATCTTAGCATTGCTTACAATTAAAGATGAGCGGATGCGAGATCTCGAATAGTTTTTCATCTGGAGGCTCTTATTCAGAATTTGTACAAATACTTAAACCTTGTTGCAGATTTACTACTTTCAAATAATGAATATACTCTTAAAGAAGTGAATACGGATGGCCTTATGGATATGCTCCTAAAGCTCAAATCAAATAACACGACTCCAATCCACAATACTGACATATAGAAATATAAAGATACAGAAATGACTTCAAGTTAGGATTGGTAGTGGAAGTTTTAATTAATACAAGAATTAAATTGCCCGATAAAGAGGATCTTCAGACAAAGCATAAAATAATTCCTTTTGATTCTCAATCCAATCTGCTATAATCTGCATATTATTTAAGTACCAAACACATATTTGTTTTGTATTATTTCAAAAAGGAAGCGAAATGGAATATAAAAAGATTTCTAAAATTGAACTCAAGAATCATCCTGAAATCAATGAAAAAGTTGTACAAGATATTATAGCAGACGATCCAGGAATCCTGGGGCTGGGGGATTTAGTCCTAAAAGATATCGAAAGAAAACAGCCTCGAGCAGGACGGCTTGATCTTTTATTACAAGACATGGAATCGAAAACAAGATACGAAGTAGAACTTCAACTCGGGAAAACTGATGAGAGTCACATTATACGTGTTCTTGAATATTGGGATATTGAGAGAAAACGCTATCCACAATATGATCATGTAGCAGTTATTATTGCTGAGGATATCACAAGTAGATTCCTCAATATTATAAGTCTTTTCAATGGGCATATTCCAATTATTGGTATTCAGATGTCAGCATTAAAAGTGGATGCTCAATTTACTTTATCGTTCACTACTGTTCTGGGATTAAATCAGTTAGGATTGGTTGATGAGGATGAAGAGACAAAAGCGATAACCGATCGGCAGTACTGGGAAAATAAAGGGACAATAGAGACTGTAAAGCTTGTAGATACTCTTTTAAGCTATATTATAGAATTTGATGATACTTATGAATTAAAATATAACAAGTTTTACATAGGTTTATCAAAAAATGGTGCTGCAAATAACTTCGCATCATTTAAACCAAGACGGAATGCAATTGTAGTTAATCTGAAATTGGAGAAGGATTCGGAAATCGATAGTTTACTTGATGAGAATGGTTTTGATATGCTTGATTATGATTCTAAATGGAAGCAATATAGACTGCGTCTTTCAAAAAGTGAAGTAATAGATAAAAAGGATATTCTATTGTCTCTGCTTAATA
>JAJRQE010000257.1 GCA_024280415.1 Spirochaetota bacterium
GGGTTCCCGAAGCTGTTGCAGGAAATATTTCAGCCCGGCTACTCTCCAAAACAGCGAAAAAACAACTTTCTCCGGACAATGTTGAAGCCCTTACCCTGGGAATCCCGGGCAATGTTGTTACCCAGATGAATCTTGCCCTGGGTGATCTGGCAGATCTTGCAAAACAATCTCCAGGTCTTACAGAGTGGTTCTCTCATTTGGATAAAGATGCTTTTGCCTGGTTGGATAAAGCAGAAAAAATTGACGGGAGCGCTCCTTTTTTTAAAGCATGGAGGAATTTTCTTGACCATTATGGATCCCGGGGACCTTCGGAAATCGATATAATGATGCCCAGGTGGAATGAAAACCCTCTCCCTGTACTCATGGTAATTGGTGGAAACATTCTGAAAAAAGAGAGCAGCCGTTCGCTTTTTAATGCTCAGGTAGCTAAGCGGGAGGAAGTTTTTACTGAATTAGTGGAAAAAGCAGGTCATGGTCTTTTTGGAAAATTACGAACCTGGAAAATTAAACGCATGTATCATGTACTTACTGAAACAGGAGGAATGAGGGAGCATCATAAATTTGTAATGATCCGGATACTCTGGGTAGTCAGGCAAAATTTACAAAAGAATGCCCTTAAGCTGGTTTCTGATGGAAAGCTTGCCAGTCAGGATGATATCTGGTTTTTAAACGCCAGAGAGCTTTTGGAAATTTGGGATGATTCATCTACTAACTGGGATAAACTTACTACTGAACGAAAAGAAGATCTTAACAATTTCCAAAAACTGACACCACCCCTAATACTGACCAGTGACGGAGAAACTCCAGTTGTACGTCACCAGGTAGACAACGCTCCTCCGGGAGCACTCCTGGGAAATCCTGTATCACCTGGGGTTGCTGAAGGAATAGCACATGTTATTTTGGATCCTGCTGCCGAAACACTGCAGCCTGGGGAAATTTTAGTTGCTCCTTTTACAGATCCCGGCTGGACACCCCTCTTTATCAACGCTGCAGGGCTTGTAATGAATATTGGAGGTGAGCTGGCCCATGGTTCGGTTATTGCCAGAGAATATGCAATTCCCGCAGTTGTTGGTGTACATCAGGCTACAGTCGAAATAAAGACAGGACAACGCCTTCGTGTAGATGGTAACAGGGGGACTGTTGAAATACTGGATTGAGGAGGACGGAGGAACTTATACAGGAGGAATATATTTCAGAGAATTAAAGAGGATTAATAATATTGAAATAATTATAGCTTTCAAAGTCTTTTGTGTTTCTGGTATAAAAATCGGTTACACCATGGTTCTTAAGAGTTACAGCGAGGATAGCATCAAAACTTCTACGTGCCGGAAAAGATTCTTTGTTCCATTGTAATTTTAGATTTTTCATCATATCCGGTTCCCATGCACACTTAAGCCAGCCGGATTTTTCTCTATACCAATCTATTATATTTGCTGCTTTAGATGCTGTTAATGGATTTTGAAGAACAACAGGATTTCGTAAAAGGCGATATAGTTCGAACCAGACCTGATCGGCTACAATCCACAAATCCTTTTCGCTTAAAGCTTTATCTACTAATTGTCTACAAAGAGTATATTCTGAACAGGCAGTATTAATCGAATATAGTAATATATTTGTATCCAGGCTTCTCACTGCTCATCTCTACCGTTGTTTGCAAGATTTCGTAATAGATTTGCTCCAACTAAAATTTCCCCGCAGTTATAAACAGGTGGTGGCTCAGGAACATTATCTGCTTCAAATATTCCGTTACGGGCTATCCAGAAACTGACAGCAGCTCTGACAAGTTCACTTACTGGTCGATCATCTCTTTTTGCAATACCACGTAATACTTTTAGCTGAGGTTCCGGAAATAATATCTGTATCTTTTCCATGTATACAGTATAAGCATGGATAAGTAAATTTGCAAGAAAATAACAGAGATGATAATTAGTCTGTTTTTGGGCCTGTTCACAAGCTCACTGCTCGGCCATGGTTCAGTTATTGCCAGAGAATATGCAATTCCGGCAGTCGTTGGTGTGTATCAGGCTACAGTGAAAATAGAGACAGGTCAGCGTATTCGTGTGGATGGTACCAGGGGGGATTGTTGAAATAATGGAGGTGGTGGGAATCGAACCCATGACCTCGTGACTGCCAGTCACGCGCTCTAGCCAACTGAGCTACACCCCCAATGGAAATACAGAATACTTGCAGATTATTACTATGTCAAGGTCGCACAGAGTTTCTATTTTAGAACCGGGAGTTTCATTCGGTAGATAGTCCTCCCCTCAAAGGATTCTGATGGAATAAATATATCCTGCAGACCGGAAGGAATATCTTTATGTATTATGTCGGTAAGATAGAAGTTTCCAGTAGAGGCGTATTGTTTACCCAGATGGAAAATGGAATTTACTGAATCGGAAATAATATTTCCGGTATTCCCTTTAGCAAGATATTTTGTTTTTCCAATATCCAGAACTAATTTATAGGAGAGACTTGAATTGTAGGTGTACTCTTCGGCACTGAATATTATTCTGTTCAAGACCAGTTTTATACATTCAATAATAATCGGGGTTGCAGATCCATAGTAGGGGAAAAGCACAAGTCCTCCATACTCTGTTTTCATCCATAATCGTCCATTCAGTGGTGTAATAATTATATTTAAATGGCTGTAAAAGAAAGCCATTACCTCTTCGAGATGTGCTTTTCCAGATTTGGAAGCCCATTCAGGAAGGATATCGATCTCTATATGGAGCATTCCGAATGTATAATCGTTTCCAATTTTTATATTATCCCAGTTATGCCCTGAGAGTATAACTGACATATCTTCTAAAGAGGATACTTCGCCGGAACTCTCATCGAGTTCTTCTTCTGAATAAAAAGCAAGAGCTTTTTTGATTCTACCAACAGTTATTTTATCTTTAAGAATTTCTTTTCCGAAATAGTCTGAAGCTCCGTAATGAAAGAGTGCTGCAGGATCAGTCAGAACATTTTTCGGATCAATAATTCCAAAGTCAAACCTTCTCTGTCTGGTTATGTAACTGACTGCCATTGTGCGTTGAGAATCGTTAAAACTGCTTATATCCAGATAAACAAAGGTTTTCTGATTTGTCTTTTTTAGTATAGTTTTATAATTATCCGGATTATAGATTATTACAGAAAATAATCTTGAATCTCTTATTTTCTGAAAAAATGAAAGAACCTTGCTGTTTTTTGAGAACAGATATATATCTAACACTTTTCCCACTCCATTTTGTAGCGATAGTACTTGGATGTATTGTTTAAACCAAGTGGTGAAAATTGATCAGCTATAAAGCCATCCAGCATCATTCTTACAGGATAGCTTATGCATATACTTTCCGGTTTACTGTATTTTTTTTCCATTTCATTTATAGTTTTCATTACTTCAAGCTTTTTAAATGTATTATTTTGCTCTGTATATTCACAAACTCCTGAATGGACAGAGATTCTGACTTCCAGGGGCTGAGTAAGTTTACATATGGTTCTGTTGTAAAGAAAGAGATTGTTATAGATCTCTAATGCAGACAGGGTTGCATTGTTATTTTTATTTCCAAAAAAGAAAGCAACTACACCTCCGTCACCCTCCCACATCCAGAATCTACCGTTTCTTTTATCAATTGCATTTTGGACAATATATTTTAATTCAGTATAAGTTGTTTCAACAATTTCTCTGGAATAGTTCTGAACAATTCTGGTATTCCCAATTATATCAATAGCTAGAAAAGCAAGAGTATAGGAAGTTCCTTCCTGAAGGGCTCCCCAATTACGTGTTCTTTGAATTCGGGAATTCTCAATAAACATCTGATTATCAGAATCAAAAATAAATCCGCTGTTGTATATCTCTTTTAAAATATCATTCAGATACGATATTCGGATCTTCCTACCCATAAACCCTTCCTGATCCATATGGATAAGATTCTGAATAAGCTGAAGGAAGAGCTTCTCGGAAATTATATCGCCTACAATCTGTTTAGCTGCATCTATACTTGGAATCGCAAAACTTTCAGGAAAACCTGATCTTTTCTGAAGATCATAGTCCTTTATTATTCTCTTGGCTAAATGGCGCATGCTACGAACATCCATGGATTCAATCAACGCTCTTGCACACATATTAGCTAAATGACGGGAAATTTGCATTCCAAACCTCTTATTACTTTATTACTATGTGAATTCTTAAATGATAGTTCAATATTGTCAAGTATTTTTTTCGGTGATGTAGAATTAAAACTTATAAAATGTTGTATAATTGTATAAAGTGATGGAGAAGAAAGTTTTAGAGGAGATTAATCAATGACAAGAGGTTTTACAGAGGTTTCGGTGGATAGTCTGGAAATAAATCCGTTTACGAGTATCGGGAGTCAATGGATGCTGGTAACATCAGGTAATACAGATTCCTGGAACACTATGACAGCTTCCTGGGGAGGGTTGGGTGTCATATGGCATAAAAATGTTTCTTACGTTTTTGTCAGATATTCCAGATATACCTATGAATTTATGGAGAAAAATAATGATTTTACTCTTTCTTTTTTTCCTGAAACCTTTAAAGATTCTCTTTCATTTTGCGGTTCTCATTCTGGAAGAGATGTGGACAAGGCAGCAGAAACAGGTCTGACTATTTTTTCACCTACGGATAGTACTGTTTCATTTACTCAGGCAGAGCTTGTTCTGGTTTGCCGGAAGCTCTATTCCGGGGCGATCAGGCCTGAAGATTTTACTGATCCAACTGTAAACAGTAACTATCCCTCAAAGGATTATCATAAAATGTACATTGGTGAGATTACAAAGGTACTTTCTAAAAATAAATGAAGTATGTTGAAGAAATAATAATAAGTAACTTTAGTAACAAAAACTCTTTTTATGTATTTCCTTCTGAGCTTGTTGCAACATTCTGGATGCGAAAAAGCCTTGAATTGGGCAAAACAGCCATTTTATCCAGGAGATTTCTAAGTTGGGATAAGTTTAAAGAGAAAACTTTTTCCCTAAATATGGATTATTCTCCTGTAAACGCCCATATACGTACTCTTTTTGCCTCATCTCTTCTCGAAGAGAATAAGAAGAACGGGAATTTGCTTAGAGGGCTTATTCGGCCGGAGCATTCTGCAGGATCTCCTGCTTTTCTTTCCAGACTTACTTCAATTTTGACAGATGTTAAAAGTTTTAGAGAGAATAGTGATTTGAAAAATATTCCCCTGGATCCAGGTATCCGTGAAGATCTTGATTTTTTATATGATGCTTATACCCGGTTTTTGGTAGAAAGGGAGATGTTCGAACCTTCCTGGGTTAAACCGGAGATTACGGATATTGGTGAAGATTATTTTCTTTTTTTTCCGGAGGTAATAGAAGATTATGAAGAATTTTCAGCAGATCTGGAAAAATCGGCTGTTGTAAACATTATTTTAACAGATACTGAAGAACTTAAAAAAGTTGAACATTTTGCATCATCTCCTCTTGAATTAAAATCATTACTGGGAAAAATTGGTTCTCTTCTTGATTCAGGTGTACGATCTCAGGATATTGCTATTACTCTTCCTGATATGGATGGGTGGAGGGTGAATTTGGAATCTGAGGCCGGTTTAAGATCTATTCCTCTCGATTTTCGCCAGGGGAAAAGTCTAACCGAATATCCGGGAGCCCGTATTTTTAAAGATCTTCTAAGTTGTGAGAGGTCAGGATTCAGTCTTCCTTCCATGAAGCAGATATTACTTAACAGTTCCATTCCCTGGAAAGGAAAAGAGACAGCTGCTGCATTGTTTAAATTTGGTGTAAAGCATCACTGTTTTAAAAATTACAGGCTGAAGGGCCGAGAAATTGATATCTGGAAGGATTCTCTTATTAAATCAGAAGAATCGCGATTAATTGAATTTTATCAGGATTTAAAATCTGCAATAATTAAGATTGCAGATGGAAAAACTTTTGGTGATATTAAAATTGCTGTGCAGTTATTTATTTCAATATTTTTAGACACAAAATTATGGCCTTTGGAAATTTTGAAAGAGTTTCAAATTTGTCTGGATACTCTGAATGATCTTGATGATGCTTCTATAAAGGCCGGGGATCTAAAATACGGTTCGAGCTGTAATCTCTGGTTATCTGCTATTGAAGAGAGAATCTATGTAAAGCGTTCAGTAACTGTTGGTGTAAATGTATTCCCCTACCGTGTTGCAGGAGGGGCCTCTTTTAAATGGCATTTTATTCCAGGACTGTCTCAGACTTCAGTATCTGTTATAAAATCAAAATATCAGTTTTTAAAAGAAAATCAGCGAGATAATATTCCCGGACTGGATCTGGATTTTACAGAGTCTTTTATAAATTTATATAATTTGTCGGGAGAAAATATTTTTTTCTCTTATAGTTCCAATTCATTTAGTGGTCCTGCTCTTCCCCCGTCTTCTTTTGTTTTGAAAAGAGTTGTTTCAGATATTATAGATAATTTATCTACGCTGAATGATGAGTATGTTTCCGAACTTGCTTATTGGGCAGGTGAAAATATTTTACCTGGAAGAATTTTCCCTCTAATGAAAAATGGTATAGATTTTACTCTGGCAAGTGCCTTTGTAAGTAAAAAAAATGATTATACAAAACAAGGAATAAATCAGTATAAAATTAAAAATAATATTCTGGATGTTCTTCTTGATAAAGATAGATATCTTTCTGTTTCTCCCAGCAGTCTGGATCAGTTTCTGGCCTGTCCCTACTATTTTTTATTTAACAGAGGCTTTCGTGTAAATGAGGATGAGTATAAGGAAGAATATATTGATCATCGGGTTTTCGGCCAGGTGATACATGAATGTTTCGATCGATTCTTTAAGTATGTGAGTGAATCCGATTCTGAATTTTCAAAATCCCATATAGAAGAATATAAAACTGAGATAAGCTCAATTATTGATAAAGTTTTTAATAGATATCTTGTTAAGGGGGAATCCTTTATTCCTCCTGTCTGGAATTACTGTCGTGATTTTACGCATGATAAACTTACTGCTTTTATTGATATTGAAGCAGTCCAATTCCCAGGATTCCGTCTTGCCTCTTCCGAGAAGAAGTATAGCTATAAATGGGAAGATAAAAAAATTGAACTGACGGGACGAATTGACAGAGTCTCTTTCAAGGGAGATAAAACAGCAATAATTGATTATAAGAAGAATAATCGCCTGAAGAGGGGTGATATGGTTTCAGCTGAAAGTGATCCCTCCACCTTTCAAATACCATTTTATATCTACCTTGTAGAAAAAAACGGTCTAAAAGTTAGTTCTGCCAGTTATTACAATGTTACTGATAGCAGGTATAATTATGTTCATAATTTGGAGCCTGTTTTAAAAAAAGATAAGCCCTGGTGCTCAGAAGAAGAAATATCAAGTCTTATTTATAAGATGGAAGAAAGTATAAGTAGTATGGATAAAAGAATCCGTTCTGGTGATTTTTCTGTTCATCCCGATGGATGTGACAGCTGTGACTTTCGTAGAATTTGCAGAACAAAGTATCATGTAAGGTAGATGAGATTTAAAAATTAGTAAACGGATTTGAAGTCGTACTCAGCAACCATTATTTGACTTTTTAAAATTATTGGTATATATTGGTATATATCATAATTGCCTTTTTCCCAGGGAGAATATTATGGAAGCAATAGCAAAAATTTTTCAGAATGGCCGGTCCCAGGCAGTTAGATTGCCTAAGGCTTTTCGTTTTAAGGGAAATGAAGTAAAAATAAGCAAAGAGGGTACTAAGGTAATTCTTGAAGATCTTGAAATGACCTTCTGGCCACTGGATTTCTGGGAGCATTTTACCAAAGATCCGGATTTTGAAACACCTGAACCACTATCATCAACAAGCTTTAGCATGGACTGAAAAGGAGACATAATGTACCTTCTTGATACAAATATAATCAGTTATTGGATGAGGGGTGATAAGGTAGTGATTGATCGGCTAATAAAACAATCCCCGTCAAATTTATCACTTTCAAGCATCACTCTTGCTGAGATATGGTATGGTATAGAAAAATCTCCAACAAAAAAGAAGGAGAGAACTGTAAAAATAAAAAAAATATCATCTCTACTGGGAATATACCCTTTTGATGAGTTTTCAGCTGAAAAATATGCTGTGATTCGAGCAAGTCTGGAACAAAAGGGAATAATGATTAGTGAGCGGGATACACAAATTGCATCCATTGCCATGGCAAACAATCTGATTGTTGTTACCCATAATGTTAAAGAATTTGACAGGATCAATAAATTAAAAGTCGAAGACTGGGCAGTTTAATAGAAGAAACCTTGCAGGAGTTTGCAGTAATAAATGAGAAAACTGGATAAAAATCAGAAATTGGCAGTGGAATGTAATAATAATGTCGTTGTATCTGCTGGTGCAGGAGCAGGAAAAACAACTGTACTTTCAGAAAGATATGTTCGTTTGATTTCCGAGGGTAAAGCAGGTGTAGAAAATA
>JAJRQE010000258.1 GCA_024280415.1 Spirochaetota bacterium
CTTAAGATGGATGCAGGGAATATCTCAACCTTCAAGTTTCTTATTAGAGATATATATGAAAAATATAATCAGAAAGTAGTTATACTCATAGATGAGTACGATAAACCAATAATAGATGTAATAACTAACAGAGACATTGCTGAAAAAAACAGAACTATTTTAGGGAATTTCTACTCTGCAATTAAAGATAGTGATCAGTATGTCAAATTTGCTATGCTTACAGGAGTTAGTAAATTTAGTCAAATGAGCCTTTTTAGCAAGCTTAACAATTTAGAAGACATAACCATAGATGAAAAGTATGGAACTATTACAGGTTATACACACCATGATTTAGAAATAACTTTTAAAGAACACCTGGAAGGCGTCGACTTAGAAGAGGTTAGACGATGGTACAATGGATATAACTATTTTGCAGAGCCAATCTATAATCCCTTTGATATTCTTAAATTTATAGCAAAGAAGTTTAAATTTGAGAATTATTGGTGGCAGAGTGGAAACCCTCGATTTTTAATAGATGTTTTAAAAACATCTAACTTTTATCTACCCAATCTGGATAATTTAGTCGTTGGAGAAGAAACCTTAAATGCCTTTGATATTGAGAGAATAGATATTGTGGCTCTCCTTTGGCAAACAGGGTATTTAACCTTTGAAAGTTACGAATCTATAGACAGCGGCATAGAGTATACTTTAAAAATCCCAAACCTGGAGGTTAAAAATTCATTAAACACTCTCTTTTTAACCTATCTTGTGGATGTGGAAAGTAACTTGCCGCAGAAGTCTAAGGTACATAAAGCATTAGTCGCCCGGGATAGGGACTCCTTTCTTACCCTTTTAAAATCCCTGTTTTCTGCAATTGTGTACAATAATTATACAAATAATAATCTTGTAAACTATGAGGGATACTATGCTTCGGTGATATATACCTTTTTGTCAGGCTTAGGTTTTGACTCTAAAGCAGAAGATCCTACAAATAAGGGTAGAATTGATCTGACTCTTAAAACAAAGAATACCATTTACATCTTTGAGTTCAAGGTAGATAGCAAAGAAGAAGCTATAAAGCAGATAAAAGAGCGTAAATACTACGAAAAGTATTTAGCAGATGCTAAAGATATAATTATGGTAGGAATAAACTTCGACTCTGGTGATAGAAATATATCAGAGTTTAAGTGGGAAGAAGTGTAAATCCTGTATTTTTTTCCGAATCCCTGGATAAGTAGAGATCTCCCGTCTTCGATAAAAAACGATCGCTACGTGCCCATCCTATCCTGAATGTATTGGAATAGGATCTATTTCTCTGAAAACTACTGGTTATCTTCCGCAGCATTTTTTATATTTTTTACCACTTCCACAGGGGCAGGGATCATTTCGCCCCACTTTATTTATAGTGTTTATTTTCTTTTGTATTTCATTTTCCTGTTTTTGATTAAAATTTGCATATACTCTTCTTAGGGTTTTGATAAAATGGTTGATTCATACATAATCGTTTACTATACTAATTTATGATTAAGTCTGATAATATTTTATCTGATAAAGGTAATTCAAACGATTATTTATTATATGCTAAAGGTATAAAAGTCAAATTTGATAGTGTTGTTGCACTTGATAACGTTGATTTTTATGTTGGGAAAAATGAAGTAGTAGGACTTCTCGGTGACAATGGAGCAGGTAAGTCAACGCTTATCAAGAGCCTGGTTGGACTTTATAAACTCCAGTCAGGTGAATTGTATATAAATGGGAAAAAGAAAAGAAGAATATCTCCTATTCAGGCTCGAAAAGAGGGAATTGAGGTAGTTTATCAGGATCCTGCCCTTATTGATGATTTGAGTATTACCAGAAATTTCTTTCTGGGAAAGGAATTAGGCAGTAGTAAAAATCCTTTTAAACTTTACGATAAACAGTCAATGGATAAAATAACAAAGAAAAGTTTGCAAAAACTTGGATTTGAAAATGTTCGGGATGTGAACGATCCTGTTTCCTGTTTGTCCGGTGGACAAAGGAGGATAATTGCACTGGCAAGATGTTTCTATTTTGGAAAGAAACTGCTTGTTCTTGATGAACCAACCGCCTCACTGTCTGAGAGAGAAATTGAGATTGTTCTTGATCTGGTTAGAGAAGCCAAAAGAAATGGGTTGTCCGTAATTTTTGTTACACATAAAGCGCATGAAGTTTTTGAAGTTGCAGATCGGTTTGTCGTTCTTGATAAAGGTTTAAACTATTTGAATCTTAATAAAAACAAAACAAGCCTGAAAGAGATGGAGAAGATATTAATAAGTTCAAGATTAGCTGCTGTAAGAGAGCTTGCTGCGGGTGTTGCCCATCAGATTAGGAATCCTCTTGGTGTTATAAAAGCATCTGCAGAAGTGCTAGAGGAGGATTTTCAGGTAAGCAGTGATCAGGCTGGATATAAAAATATTATAAATATGATGAAAAGCGAGATTAACACGATGAATGTTGTCGTTTCTAATTTTCTTGATTTTGCACATCAGTATAAACTTAGTATTGAAAAATATTCTATCAAAAAATTAATAAGTAATGCCATAAATTCGCTTCCTGTATACAAATATCCACAAATAGATATTATAATAGATGTTCCAGGTAATTTGCAATTTTATCCCATGGATAAAAGTTTATGTGAGCAGGTTCTTTCCAATCTTATACTTAATGCATTGCAGGCTTCTGAAAGTATAAGTAAAATTTTAATTACAGCAACCGTTGATAATAAGCTTCGAATATCAGTAGAGGACTTTGGTACAGGTATAGATGAAGATGTAAAAAAACGAATATTTAATCCTTTTTTTACTACAAAAAAAAATGGAACAGGATTAGGGCTGTCCATAGTTCACCGTATTATTGATGAATTAAGCGGGTCAATAGAACTTGAATCGGAACCTGGTGCAGGATCTGTATTTACCATAGAAATATAGGAGGAATGATAAAAAGGTTATGAATTATTATTTTGATATTAATCTAGGACTTTTTTATCATTCAGCGGCAGAGACTTTTCATGAAATGATAAGAATAAAATCTATCTTTATAAAACAAAGGAAAGTGCTTGAAAGCGATTATAGGAGTATTAATGAAAAGAATACTTGTAGCAGATGATGAAATTAATATGTGCAGAATCCTTAAGATAATTCTGGAAAAAGATGGATATTCAGTTCTTACAGTTGATTCAGGGCAAGAGGCCATAAAAATTTTAAATTCAGAGATAATCATTGATTTAGTAATATCCGATCTAAGAATGCCGGAAGTTGATGGTCTGGCTGTTCTTAATTTTTTAAAAGAAACAAAAAAAATGATTCCTATTATTCTTATTACAGCATATGGTTCTATCGAAATAGCTGTTGAAGCTATGAAAAAAGGAGCAGCTGATTTTATTACAAAACCTTTCGAAAAAAATGTAATTCGCCATATAATTCGCAGGGTATTTCATGTTGCAGAACTTGAGGAAGAAAATTTGTTACTACGAAGTAGTCAAATAAATAATGATTTTATTTTTAAAAGTAATGTTATGGATGAAACTCTTAAAACTATCAAGAAAATTGCCAGAGTTCCCCGACCTATTTTAATTCAGGGTGAAAGTGGTAGCGGCAAAGAAGTTATTGCCAAACAGATACATCTTGCAAGTTGTAATTACACTGCTAATAAAAATGTATCCCCTTTTATCAGTATAAATTGTCCGGCTGTTCCAGAGTCTTTGCTTGAAAGTGAATTATTTGGATATCAAAAAGGATCTTTCACTGGTGCGGCCAAAATTTTAAGGGAAAAATAAGATTATCAGATGGGGGTACTCTTTTCCTGGATGAGATAGGGGA
This sequence comes from Spirochaetota bacterium, assembly GCA_024280415.1. Lineage (GTDB taxonomy): Bacteria > Spirochaetota > Spirochaetia > B11-G9 > B11-G9 > JAJRQE01. The sequence continues at coordinate 3,816 of JAJRQE010000258.1, forward strand.
GCTTTCACTAAATGTCCAGCCTAAGCTGCTAAGATTTCTTGAGAATAAAAAGATCATGCCTCTTGGTGGTAATATTGAATATAGTGTTAATACAAGAGTTATATGTGCTACGAATAAAAATTTAAAAAAAATGGTAGAGAAAGGGCTGTTTAGAGAGGATCTTTTTTATAGGATAAATACAATTACAATAGAAGTTCCCCCTCTAAGGGATAGAAAAGATGATATACTTTCACTTGCTGAATATTTTCTTACAAATTTTTCAAACGAACTTGGAGAACAAAAAAAACATCTGCCTGCTTCTATTATAAATTCATTTATGGACTATAAATGGCCAGGGAATGTTCGTGAGTTGAGAAACATTATTGAACGTGCAGTTCTCCTTTCTGGTTCTGAAAATATTACAATAAATGATATACCTGTAGAATTACGATATCATAATTCTTTTACTGAGTATCCGCAAAATAATCAAATTGAAAGTTCAGAAAGAAAAATGCTCCTTTCTACATTAATTTCATCTGAATGGAATATAACAGCAGCAGCAAAAAAGCTTGGTCTTACTAGAAGTGCCATGAGATATAAAATAGCAAAATATCAATTGGAAAAAAATACTATTTAAGAAATTTCCAAATACTGTGAGTGTATGAAGAAGGATGTTTAAGTGAAAATAAATATATATGGTTGTTTTATTGTTTCTTTATTTTTTATAAATTCAATATTTCTGTTTTCTTCAGGGAAACAGGATATTAAACCTTTAACAGATCAGCGTTACAAGTTTTATGTGGTTACTCATGGTGGTATTTCTGATCCTTTTTGGAGTGTCGTTAAAAAAGGTGCAAATGATGCAGGGGAAATATATAAATGTGATGTAATCTATCTGGGTCCGGAGACGTTTTCAATTCAAAAGCTTGTTGATATGGTCGAAACAGCTATAGCAGGAAAACCGGATGGTCTTGTAGTAACCATTACAGATGAAGAAGCTCTTGATAAACCCCTGAAAACTGCAATTGAAGCAGGAATTCCTGTAATTGCAATTAATGTACCTGATTCAAGAGATCTATCGAAAAGAATTCCATATTTAGCTTATGTAGGTGTTGATGATTATATGCTGGGTATTGAAGCAGCACAAAGAATGCTTAAAGAATTTGGACTCACCAAACCCCAAAGAGGGGTTATTCTTGTTCATGAAATTGGACATGCAGGCCTTGAAGCCCGTTCAAAGGGCATTATTAAAGTCTTTATGGAGTATGGTATTCCTGTAGAAAAACTTGCCGGTTCTCCTAATGCATCGGAAAATTATCAGATTATGGATGCATACCTTATAAAAAATCCGGAAACAGATGCCATTTTTACTTTTGGACCACTTGGTGCAGATCCATTAATTAAACTTATTGAGGATAAAAATCTTTCAGGAAAAGTTAAACTGGGTGGTGTTGATTTATCAATCAGCATGATAAAAGCTATTAGAGAAGGAAATATGGTTTTTACAATCGATCAACAGCAGTATCTACAGGGATATTTACCAATAGAACTTTTGTCTCTTTATAACAAGTATGGCCTGATACCTACAGGAAATATTACTACAGGGCCTTCAATTGTTGACAAGAGTAATATTGATATGGTTGAAGATATGGTAAAAGGCCGATACAGATAGTAATGTGATTTGGGAGGAAAGTTATTTTAGATGAAACAACAACTACACAAGTTAATTGTCAAATTATTACGAATTAGTGAGATAGGATCCTTATCAGGGTTGTTAATTATAGTACTTGTTTTTTCACTTCTTTCGGAGCATTTTTTAACCTGGACAAATTTTGTAGGAATTTTCACAATGACAGCAGAATTAGGAATAATTGCTATCGGGGTAACCTTTTTAATGATATCCGGAGAATTCGACCTCTCTGTAGGTTCTGTTTTTGCTGTAGCTCCTATGACTGGTGCTATTCTGATGAATAGTGGAATATCTCCATTTTTTAGTTTTTTAGCAGGTTTATTTGTTGCAGCTTTAATTGGAGGATTGAATGGTTTCGTACTAATTAAAACAAAAATCCCCTCTTTCATTGTCACATTGGGATCTATGATGTTTTTTAGAGGTCTTCTTCTGGCAGTTTCCGGAGGATTTCAGATTAGTTATATTGGTCAGAATAATTCGTTTTTGGAAGTTCTTGGCGGAAAAATATTTCTTGGAATGAGAGCTTCAGGAATATGGTTTATAATTGGAACAATATTTTTTTCATATATATTAAATCGTACAAAATATGGAAACCATGTATTTGCTGTTGGTGGTAATCAGGAAGCAGCAAAGGCCATTGGAATAAATGTAAGCAAAGTAAAAATAATTAATTTCGTTGCCTGTTCTGTTATGGCAGGACTTGCTGGTTTTACAATGTTTGGCCGATTTAACAGTATTGATCCTACAGCAGGGCTGCAACTTGAACTGGAAGCAATTGCAGCAGCAGTCATAGGTGGGGTACTCCTGACTGGTGGTTATGGTAGTATAATAGGTGCTTTTATAGGGGCCTTTTTAATAGGGATACTTCGGAGTGGTCTTATCCTGGCTGGAGCTCCATCATACTGGTACAAGGCATTTATTGGGATAGTTCTTGTTGTTTCTGTAATACTAAACACAAAAATTAGAAAGGCTGCAACAGGATAAATAATTACAATTACCGGCTGATATGCACCACTATCGGTTGATATCAGCCAATAATTTATCTTATTAGGTTATAAAAGAGATATAAAGTGATCTGTTATATTCATAAGAAATTTTAAAAAAATAGTTTAAATCTTTTTCTCGTATTAAGTTATCTTCTTGAATTTATAAAACATTTAATTACTCACATCTTTTCTAATTATTGGCATGAATAATGCTTAATAGTATAAGAGAAATTTTTTAAGAAGGATGGAGGAAGAAGATGCGAAGAGTTTTATTAGTGCTATTGCTGACAGGGCTTATTATTAGTGCTGTATTTGCAGGCGGAGAAAAGGAATCCGAAGGTTTTAAGATTGGTTATGTGTGTAACAGTTTCAATGATACCTTTCAGACGTATGTAATGGATGCATCAGAGGGGTATTTTGCAGATAAAGATGGATATACTATGGTTCTTCAGGATGCGCAGGAAGATGTTATACGACAGCAGGATCTGGTTAATACTTTCATTGCTCAGGGAGTGGATGCTTTAATAGTTGTTCCTGTAGATACCAGTGCGATGGATCCTATAGTAAGAGCAGCAGAGGAAGCTGGAATTCCTCTTTGTTTTGTTAACAGGAATCCATATGGAGAGAAATCTCTACCGAAAAATGTTTATTATGTAGGTTCACAAGAGATTATTGCAGGACAGCAGCAGATGAACTCCATGGGTGAACTCCTCGGTGGAAAAGGTGGTGTTGGTATTCTTATGGGTAAACTCGACAATGAAGGCGCTTTGAAAAGAACTGAAGGTAATGAATCTGTAATTTCAGATAAATATCCTGGAATAACAATACTCGCAAAAGAGACTGGAAACTGGCAGCGAGATCAGGGAATGACTCTTACAGAAAACTGGTTGACTGCTTATGGAACTAAACTCAATGGAATACTTGCAAATAATGATGAAATGGCTCTTGGTGCGGTCGAAGCTCTTAAAGCAGCAGGTAGGGAAGATGTTTATGTTATGGGTGTAGATGCTATACCTGATGCCAAAGTGGCTGTTGGTAACGGCTCTCTTGCAGCAACTGTACTTCAGGATGCTGTAGGGCAGGGTGCTGGTGCCTCTGATGTAATTTATAAAGTATTAAATGGTGACTCTGCAGATTCTGTCACTATGATCCCTTTTGTTTTGATTACAAAAGAAAATCTTGCAGATTTTCAGTAGCCTTTTAAGTCTGACATTTACGGGGAAAAGAGATCTCTTTTCCCCTTTTTTTTAAATTCAGGGGGATCAAAAATGTCTGAAGAAAAATATATTTTACAAATGAGTAATATTGTAAAAACTTTTCCAGGAGTAAAGGCTCTGAGAGGGGTTGAACTCAATGTAAAACCAGGAGAAATTCATGCTTTGATGGGTGAAAATGGTGCTGGAAAATCAACTTTGGTAAATTGTCTTGCAGGTATTCATAATCCTACATCAGGTGAAATTATCTATGACGGAGAAAAAGTAGGGAACTATAACACTGCCCAGGCTTTGGAAATGGGTATTTCAATGATCCATCAGGAATTGAGTCCTGTATTTCATAGGCCAATCATGGAAAATATCTGGCTTGGAAGAGAGCCTCTTAACAGGTTCGGTTTTGTGGATCACAAAAAAATGTATGAGATGAGCAAAGAAGTTTTAAAGGAAATTGATCTCGATGAAGATCCAAAAACCCTTATGGTTTCACTTACAGTCGCAAAAATGCAGATGATAGAGATTGCGAAAGCCGTTTCCTACGACTCGAAACTGATAATTATGGATGAGCCTACATCAGCATTAACTGACAAAGAAGTAAAACAACTCTTCAGAATTATGAGAAAGCTGAAAGATCAGGGGAAGAGTATTATATATATTTCTCATAAAATTGAAGAAGTTTATGAGGTTACAGATAAGGTTACAATTTACAGGGATGGTCAGTTTATAGGCACAGAAGCTACCAGTAATTTAGTAGTGAGTAAATTAATTAATATGATGGTCGGCAGGGATGTCAATGAAATGTTACCAAAAGTCAAATGTCCTATTGGAGATATTAAACTGGAGATAAAGAATCTTACTCATAGCCATTTATTTAAGGATATCTCTTTTACAGTGAAAAGGGGTGAGATTCTGGGTATTGCCGGATTGGTTGGTTCCGGTAGAACAGAGGTGATTGAGACAGTTTTTGGAATTAGATCCAGTGTTTCTGGTGAGATTTTTATTGATGGCAAAAAGGTTGAAATTAATAAACCCCGGGATGCTATTGCTCATCATATGGCTCTACTGACAGAAGACAGACGTTTATCCGGTATTTTCCCTATGCTGTCTGTACGATTAAATATGGTTATTGCAAATATATCAACATATTTAAATAAATTGGGGCTTGTAAAAGAAAAAATGTTAAAGAATGAATGTGATGAATATGTCAAAAAAATTCAGGTAAAAACTCCTGGCCTCATGCAGAAAATAGAAAAGTTAAGTGGGGGAAATCAGCAGAAAGTGCTTGTAGCCAGATGGCTCATGACTAAGCCGGATATCCTTTTTCTTGATGAACCAACCAGAGGAATTGATGTTGGTACAAAGGCGGAAATTCATAAAATTATTACCAAACTGGCTGGTGAGGGAAAAAGTATTGTTATGATCTCATCGGAATTACCTGAGGTTATGGGTATGAGTGACCGCATTCTTATAATGCATGAAGGTAGGGTTACAGGAATTGTTGAGAATACCAAAGATCTGACACAGGAAGATTTGATGGCTTATGCAACAAATACAGTTGCTTAAATAAAGGAGGAAAATATGACTGCTACTGGTTCATCAGTAATAAATAAAATAGATTTTAAACAAATACTTCAAAAATATGGAATTGTTTTTGTACTCATACTCATGATCGTTGGTATAAGTATTGCAGAACCTGCATTCTTAAGCCGTTCAAACATTTTTAATGTTCTTACTCAGAGTTCAATTTTTGGAATTATGGCTCTTGGTCTGACCTTTGTTATAATATCCAAGGGTATAGATCTTTCTGTTGGATCTATTTTGGCTCTTTCGGGGGTTGTTCTTGCCAGTCTTGGACAAGCTGCTTCTGCTACAAGTAAATACTTTCCCAATATGGGAGAATTACCGGTATTTATACCCATATTGGCTGCCCTTTCAATAGGAGCATTATGCGGTGGAATTAGCGGTGCTTTGATTGCAAAGACTAAAATTCCTGCATTTATTGCTACTCTGGGAATGATGACTATTGCCCGCGGAATGGCTCTTATATACTCTGACGGCAGACCCATCAGCACCTTGGTTCCTTCACTCACAGCTCTGGGGGGGAAAATATTCGGGTTTATTCCTGTTCCTGTAATTATATTTTTTATTGCTATTGGTATTAGTTCTGTACTATTACAAATGACAAAATTTGGTAAAAATGTCTATGCCATTGGAGGAAACATTACTGCAGCTGAAGTTTCCGGAGTTAATGTATCTAAAAATCTAATACTGATATATGCATATAGTGGCTTGTTGGCAGGACTGGCGGCTGTTGTATTTGCCGGTCGTGTTGGAAGCGTCCATCCTGGAGCTGCAACAGGTTATGAGCTTACTGCCATCGCCGCTACTACGATTGGAGGTACCAGTCATGCTGGTGGAATTGGAACTATATGGGGTGCTTTTGTAGGAGCCCTTGTTCTTGCAGTCATGAGAAACGGTCTCACATTAATTGGTGTAGACGCTTATTGGCAGCAGATAACTGAAGGTGTAATTATTATTGTTGCGGTTGTTATAGATATGCGTAAGAATGCTAAAAAAGATTAATATAAGAATTAGCAAAGCAGAATAACTATCAAAAATGCTCCCATGTTTCTATCGGGAGTATTTTTAGTTATCAGACCGATTTTATAGATACCGAAAAGGCCCTTTAATATCAATACTGTTGAATGATCCAATAGAATTGAGGATAATAAATTATGAGTTTTGACTGTAAATATAAAGCAAAAGATAATCAGTGCCTAAGACTGAAAGTAGAGTGTTCTCCCGGTATTAAGGGATGTGTTCTTCATGGGAAATATGTATTTCCTTTTAAGGATGAGGATAATAACCTAATAAAAACAAAAAAAGTTAGAAAATCTTAAATTTCTGAAGCAGCAATGCTATTTTCCAGTACTATATGTTAGATACAATAACACAAAGTATGATAATTCAATTGGAATCTTCTTCAGCAACTATCTGCTGTATCTAAAAGGAGAAAAGTGTGGAAAAGAAAAAATGTACAATCTTCAATTTTTTGGAGGGGAAAAAATGTAAGCTCCAGACTGAGTATTATAATTATAAAAACGGTCAGCTGGATCTTGATTTGAAAATAGAAGTTTTATCGCCTGAGCCGGTATATGGGAGCAACATACTGGAATTTAAGAATCTTACTAAAATAAAAAAGAAGGACTCCTCCGGAGGCTTAGAGGAGAAGCCCTTCAATATTGCATAATTATCAATTCTGTATAGTAAAACTATTCAGAGTCAATAATACTATTAAACATCTTAATAATTTGGTTCCCTGTATTATCGGACAGAACGAAGTCATTACCTGCTAATGTTGATCTCCCTAAGTATCCTGTTTCAAGTTTTTTAATGATTGAAAAGCTTTCTTCTGTCTCTTTACCCTGTAGAATCAGAGAAATAAGATCTTTTCCCGTTTCCGGAGTTCCACTGCTGCTGTAAGATTCGAACCGTGAATTTATAAGATACCTCAAACTCTGTTCAAGTTTAGTGCTGTCAACTGAATCTCCCCCTTCATCTGTCCAGAGATCATTATTGTTTTCTCCAACAGCTTTGATAAAAGTTTTAGTTATTTCGTTAGCAGAATATACAATTTTATCAATACTGGTCGAATCTGCTATGGAAATTCGTTTATCCAGAAGTTTATCCCTGGTAGTATCAAAAATAGATCTGATACTGCTGTCAGTAGTATAGACATTGGAATTATCGGAAATTCGTATATAAGTGAAGTTTCTGTTGCTGCTTAAATTTCCGATAAAAAATTCTCTGACAGGATTTTCCATATTTTCAATACTATTATATGCCCTGACTGTAATGAATTCTCCATTATCAAGACCGAAATTTTGATAATTAGTACTTACAGAAACCATATCTGTGAAATTTGGGGTAACAAGAAAATCTGTAATCTGCTCAATTTGTACCAGGTTTACCCTTTTATTATCTGATGAGAATTTCCAAACTCCTTTATCAGAATACAATTTTATTGTTGAATTATTATTTATAATTTCTATGGACTTTATACTGTCTACTTTCAGCGATGGAAAAACAGGCAGTTTATAGTTAATCTTCCCTGTACTTTTTACACCCAGGTAGACTCCAAAAATTAGTATCAGTAAAACAGGCAGAAGTAATTGCTTTCCAACTTTCATTTCGATCCCTTCCTTTCGAATAATTGTTCAATTTTTTTCTTTCTGGATGACCATAAAAACCATGAGATTAGTCCTGCAAATATAGTCAGAAGAGGGAGAGCCACTATATTTACTCCTTTAATGAATGACCTTTCTCCAGGTGAAGTCTGGCGAATAGGATTATATAGCTGATTTTTACTTCTCATTTCAGCAAAATCATCTCTGCCGTTTAATGTATCCAGGATATTATAGATATATACTGAATTAGGAGAAGTTCCGGTCTGATCCAGGAGATTATCAGTCAGTACTGTTGAAGTCCCTATGACAAATATTTTACCCGTTTTAGTAGAAGGGATGAAAACTTCATTACCACTAATGGATTCTGAACTGATAATTCCTGTTCCCTCTTTTAATTCAGGTTTTGGTAGCTCTTTTCCCTGGAAATAGCTGCTGATCTCTCCCCCAACTATTGCTGCCAGTGGAAACTTCTGCTTTTCATCATCCCCTGGAGGGAGTATTATCGACGGGTTATAAAGATTAATATTATCTTTCATTTCCCAGCTTTTATCGGAAGATGAGAAAAGGACATCTATGTTTTTGTCATTGTCAACTATTAAAGGTGAAGTATTTAACAGTACAAGCCCCTTAATATTATTAAGAAATGGCAGCTCTCTGTTAATATTTTCTGACTGTATTTCAGGAGCAAAATAAAATTTAGTTTCTGTAAGCCCACCTGAGGCATCTTTACCTATTTGTTTATAACTGTTCTCATCCAGTACATAAGATTTGCTTATTTCAACTCCATAGTATTTTAGAAGTTCATCAAGCCCTGTATTTCTGGGAATATAGTTAGGAGGTTGTGGATTATAGGGGTTTTGATTGGGGTCAAAAACCTCGGAATATGAATCCAAAAAGAATGCTACCGAATTACCCTTCATAATATATTGATCGATCTGATAGAGATCCCATTGGGTGAACTGTTCTCTGGGTCCTGCAATAATAAGTGTTTTTAGATTATCCGGAATACCATTATCCAGATTTGCAAGGGGTCTTATAGAATAATTATCAGATATCATCATGTTAAGATTATTGAGTGACGGACTCCGGGACTGCTGGTCATAGGGATTCTGATATAAGGGAATAGTGCCGTAATTTGAAAGGTAGGCAATGCCTGTGTTGAGATTAAGAACCTTTTCTACAGATTCCCCGATAGTAGAATTTAATTCATCTC
>JAJRQE010000259.1 GCA_024280415.1 Spirochaetota bacterium
ATCTCAGAGATGAGGAGATAAAACAGGAGTTTCTTAAGGGGATCCTTCCCGGGGAGGTTAAAAACCAGCTGACTGAATTACTGGAATACTGTAGCTGTCCCATAGCTGTAAGATCATCCGGCCTCCTCGAAGATTCCCAGTCCCAGCCCTTTGCAGGAGTATATGCAACTTATATGCTTGCAAATAACAGCAGTGATATTTCTGATCGTTTAAAACAGCTTACAGATGCCATCAAACTGGTTTATGCATCTGTGTATCTACAGGATGCAGTATCCTATATTGAAACCCTCAACTATGGAATTGAAGAGGAAAAAATGGCTGTTATTATACAGGAGATAGTCGGGAATCAATACGAAGACTGTTTCTACCCTAACTTCTCCGGTGTAGCACAGTCCTACAACTACTATCCCATTTCCCATATGAAGCATTCTGACGGGGTGGCCAATATTGCCCTGGGTCTGGGGCAATCAGTTGTCGGAGGAGGAAAAGACCACATGTTCTGCCCTTCCTATCCGGGAATCCAGTATGAAACTGTTGAGGATAAAATTAGAAATACTCAGACTAAGTTCTTTGTCCTGGATATGAACCCTGAAATCCAGGATCTGTCCAGAGGAGAGGAAGAGACCCTTATGCAGCTGCCCATCCGAAAGGCGGAAAAGCACAAAACCCTGACTCATTGTGCTTCTGTATGGGATATTTCCAATGAAAGACTCATTGAGGATCTTTCACTCTCCGGACCCAGGGTTATTAATTTCTCAAATATTCTGAAATATAACTATTTCCCCCTTTCCGAAATACTGGTACAGATCCTGGATATATCCCAGAAGGCTCTTGGGATTCCAGTGGAAATTGAGTTTGCTGTAGATCTTAAAAAAACAACAGATACCCTTCCGACATTTTATCTTCTGCAGGTACGCCCCCTTTCCCATAATGAAGAGGAGGTATTCATAGATCCGGAAAATATAGATAAAGAAAAAGCTCTTTTATATTCAACAGAAGCTCTTGGGAACGGATTTATTAAAGATATCTCAGATATCGTCTACCTGGATCCTGTAAAGTTTGATAAAACACGAACCATGGAGATGAAAGAAGAAATTATTGCAATAAACAACATCCTGAAAAAAAAGAAACGGAAGTATATCCTTATCGGCCCGGGTCGATGGGGTACAAGAGACAGATTTCTGGGTATTCCTGTAAACTGGGGAGATATAAACCATGCAGGTGTTATAATTGAAACAGGCCTACCGGATTTTGACATTGAACCATCCCAGGGTTCACACTTTTTCCACAATCTGGTTGCACTAAATATTGGATATCTGGATATTCCCTTTCACCATAGAAAAAAATCTTTCATAGACTGGGAGTATCTTAGATCCATGGAACCTGAATTTAACGGGAATTTCTTTACATATACAACGGGTAAAACTCCCTTTAATATTCTAATGGACGGAAAGGCCGGAAAGGCAATTATAATGAAACAATCTTTTTGATACAATTATGCTGATAATAGTAATTTTTTACTAATAATTCTTTTATTTACACAATATTCGGGCATAAACTGTTGACAAGTTCAATTTCCGTGATACCATGGAATCGATTTTATTTTATCAAGGAGAGCTGAATATGTCTGAATACACCGACAAAGTATATGATGGATTAAAGAAAAAATATTACTGGGAAAATGAGTTCCTCCAGGCCGCACGGGAAGTTCTGGATTCCCTTTCACCGTTTCTGGAAAATGCCCCCCGATATAGAAATGCGAAAATCCTGGAACGGCTTGTTGAACCGGAAAGAGTCATAATCTTCAGGGTTCCATGGGTTGATGACAGCGGAGAAGTACAGGTAAATACGGGTTACAGAGTCGAATTTAACAGTGCTATTGGTCCCTACAAGGGCGGATTACGATTCCATCCCTCAGTAAATCTTGGAATACTCAAATTTCTGGGCTTTGAACAGGTTTTTAAAAACAGCCTTACCGGTCTGCCCTTAGGAGGTGGAAAGGGAGGAAGTGATTTTGATCCTAAAGGAAAGAGTGACAATGAGGTAATGGCTTTTACCCAAAGTTTTATGAGTGAACTATTTAGACATATTGGTGCCAATACAGATGTACCTGCAGGGGATATCGGGGTTGGTGGAAGAGAAATCGGTTTTATGTTTGGGCAGTTTAAAAAACTAAAAAATTCCTTTGAAGGTGTCCTGACCGGAAAAGGCCTAAACTGGGGAGGCTCTCTTATCCGACCCGAAGCGACAGGTTATGGCGCTGTATATTTTGCAGAAGAGATGCTTAAAACAAAGGGTGAATCATTCGAAGGTAAAACTGTTCTTCTTTCGGGATCAGGTAATGTAGCCCAGTATGCCCTGGAAAAAATAAATACTCTTGGCGGTAAGGTTGTAACACTCTCAGATTCAAGCGGTTCGATTGTCGACAAGGATGGAATAGATAAGGAAAAACTTGAATATCTCCTGGATCTGAAAAACAACCGCCGTGGACGAATAAAAGAATATGCCGAAGAATACAAATGTGAATATTTTGAAGGCAAGCGACCATGGGAACTTCTAAAAGCAGATGTTGCTCTACCATGTGCAACCCAGAATGAGATCTCCCTAAGCGAAGCAAAATCGATGGTTGCCAATGGAGTAAAATGTATCTCTGAAGGTGCAAATATGCCTACAGAACCAGATGCAGTTGAATACCTGATAGAAAATAAAGTTCTTTTTGGTCCGGGCAAGGCGGCAAATGCAGGGGGAGTTGCAACTTCCGGCCTTGAAATGTCCCAGAACAGTATGAGAATTGCATGGACTCGGGAAGAAGTTGACGAAAAGCTTCACAAGATAATGGTAAATATCCATCAGGCTTGCGTGAATGCCTCCGAGGAGATAAATGCCCCTGGCAATTATGTTGACGGAGCAAATATTGCAGGTTTCAAAAAAGTTGCAGACGCAATGATCGATCAGGGTGTTGTGTAATTTCAGTCGATACTTTTAATATTTTCCCCTGTACGATCAGTTCATACAGGGGATTTTTCAACAAATTAAACTACAGATCTATTCTTCTATATCGTTCCTAAAAGCAGAATAACTTACTTCATACCTGTAGTCATAACGGTTGTCCAGCCTTAGAAAAAAATCAACAAGCCCAATGGTGCTGCCTGTTTCCGTATTTTCTCCTGGAATGCTTTTTAAACTAAGAATTTTATCTGTACCATCATATTCAATAGTCATATAAGCCTCAGGATTTTCAGTATTAAAGCGAAATTCAATTTTAACTTTCAGGGGAACCCTACTCCCTTCCCTGTCTGTAAAGGAAAGATCTTCTTCCAAAGTAATATTTTCGGGTTTCTCTTTCTGAACAATAAAACTATCTCTAAGAAGTTTTCGCAGGGAATATTTTAAGGCATTGATGGTTCCTATATCCGCCCTGACAACCTGCTGCTTTCCGGATTTGACAGAAATAACCTCTTCCCAGTCAGAAAATTCAACTTCCGGGAAACTGGCAACTCCAAAGCCCTGAAGAAAAATTCTTACAATATGGGAACCAGGAGAAAGGTTCTCAATAATATAGGGTACTCTTTTATTTCCTGTCGTATACCCCGTAAACTCACCATCAAGAAATATCTCTGCATCAATAAGGTTACTGTAAAGTGCAATACTCCCGGGGGTTTCATCTCTAAAAGAGATTATCGAACGCCTGCTCCCTTCACTTGCCAGAACCACTTCCTTTCCCGTTATTTTTAGTATTAATTTCTCTGCCAGACGGTGGACAAGATTCTCAGTACTTCCTCTGTCGGAAAAAACAGATGTTCTTGCAGTTTCAACATCTATAAGCGAGATATTAACAAGAACTTCCGAACCGAGAAAAACATACCCCCCCTTCAGAAGATATCTTGCACCTATAATTTTCCCAAACTCAATGGCCTCACTCTGATCAGCAAGGAGTCCTGTCAGTTGAAGTTTCTGCTCCTCCATAATTCTGTTCATATTTGAATGGTCAACAACCCCGACACCCTCAGTATTTGACAGATCATAGAGAAGCAATCCTGTTATTATACCCTCAAGATAATCATACCTGGGATCCATAGTCTGGTTACCAAGAGAAAGAAAAGCAACAGGGCTTCCTGAATTCTGTGCAAACAGACTCATTACCAGAAAAAAAACCGGCAAAAGTATCACTCCCTTCTTCATACTTCCCTCCCTGTAGTGACTCTGTTTTTGTGAGTGTAGATATTCATTCTCCCTCCCCTGACAAATCCGCACAGAGTAATCCCGAAGTGTTCTGCCAGGGTTATGGCTCTGTCCATAGGAGCAGAAACTGATGCTATAAGTTTTACACCCGTTTTAATAAGTCTGATAACAATATCCGAAGATATTCTTCCGGAAGAAACAAAAATACCATCCTCAAGATTTTTTCCACCAAGAAGAACCTTTCCAATTACCTTATCAACAGAATTCCTCCTGCTGACATCATCGGCCCAGTAAAGGATTTTGTCAGTTGCAAAAGCAGCCATATGGACTCCACCAGTCGTATGGTATACCGAAGGGAGTTTCTGAAACTCTCGCATCAAACCCAAAATTCCCTCTGGTGTATATATTTTTTTGTAAAAATTACAGGTTTCATGGGCACCGGAATCAACCTGGGCAAAAGCCTCCTCCACCATCTGACGGAAGGAAAGTCCGGTTTCTGCAGTTTCCGAACTAACATACCAGGATCGGCCTTTCTGCTCCGCATAATAGTTTTCTTTACCCCTTATATGACCTTTTACATAGAGCAGCCCCGCAATAAGAGCATCTATCTCCTGATCCAGAACGGGAGTCTGGTAAATGAGTTTATCATTGAGGTAAAGATTAAACCACTCTTCACAAATAACAGGATCAGAAACACTCTCTGCCAATCCGTGCTTATATCTAATTATTTTCCGGTCAGATACTATCATAGGCTTATCAGTTCAAGATCCTCTTTGGTATTTATATTCAGAAAAGAACTCAGGCTTATACCTGCAAACATGAGATCACTCTCTTCGATAACTATTTTGGGCATATTCTCAATTACCCGCTGAAGATGATACTCTTCTCTCAGAAATGCATCCTGCCATAAGTGAAGCACCGATTTAGGATATAAACCGAGAAAAGGCTGAAACTTTCCATTTACATGTATAACTGTTGCCTTGTTTTTATTCCGCTTTTTCCATAAAAACTCCAGAACCTTTTTTTCAAAAAAAGGAATATCACATGCAAGAAGAAGAAGCCAGTCTGTAACATAGGGGGTTATGGAAATTATGCCGCTTATGGGAGTTGAGACCTTAAATCTATCCTCAATAACAGGACACCCTGTAAATCCGTAATTCCCGGGATCTTTGGTCAGAATATTAATATTGTCAGTTATGGACGATGCATTATTAATTGTCCACTCCAGAAGAGACTTACCCTCCCAGAGAGCAGAGGCTTTATCACTCCCAAACCTGCGACTGCCACCCCCTGCAAGGATCCCGGCAATAACCCTGGGAGAGGCTTCCTTTTTAAGATCCATTTACCAGCTCAACCCTGCAGGCCGCAACTTTGAGCTCCGGAATTTTAGAAAACGGATCAAGCACATCATTAGTAAGCATGTTAACCGGAGACTCACTAAAGTGGAACGGAATAAAAATTACACCTTTGGCAACCCGGTCGCTCATCTTTGCCACTGCTGTTATTTCCCCCCTTCTGGAAGAAATTTTAAGTTTTGTTCCATCCTCAGCACCAAGATCCCTTAGATCCTCGGGACATATCTCCAGATACCCTTCCGGAGCAAATGCGTTTAAGGGAGTGGATCTCCTGGTCATTGTAGCTGTATGGTAATGGTAGAGCATTCGTCCTGTTGTCAGAATAAAGGGATACTCCTTATCCGGCTGCTCTGCAGGGGGAATAAAATCGACAGGAGTAAAAAGCCCCAGGCCTCTGGA
The DNA here is from genome assembly GCA_024280415.1 of Spirochaetota bacterium. GTDB lineage: Bacteria > Spirochaetota > Spirochaetia > B11-G9 > B11-G9 > JAJRQE01. The sequence goes on from JAJRQE010000259.1 coordinate 5,937, forward strand.
AAATTTATCCGCATGTAGAAATGTTGTACCCTTGTGATCCGGTGAGGGACAGGGCCAGGCAAGATGCTCTGTTTCCAGACGTTCGTAGCTGATACCGCCGTATATGGGTGTAACCTCAGAAATTTCCTCCATCACTGCATTACTGTCTTCGTAGGACATGGGATATCCGGTTCTTGCAGAGAGTTCACAGAGAATTTCCCAGTCACCTTTGGAGTTCCCGGGAGAAGGAAGTGCAGGTCGTACCCTTAAAACAGCCCTGTCCGAATTGGTAAAAGTTCCCTCTTTTTCCGCAGCACTGGCCGCAGGAAGGACTACATCTGCATATTTTGTTGTTTCTGTAAGGAAAATATCCTGAACAACCAGAAAATCGAGATTTTCCAGGGCTTCCTCAACATGGTTAAGGTTTGGATCTGAGAGCATGGGGTTCTCTCCCATAACATAGAGCCCCTTAATATTTCCATCTGCTGCTTCATTCATAATCTCAACAATGGTAAGTCCATTCTTATCCGATAGATTATCCACACCCCAGGCTTTCTGGAATTTCTCTTTAACAGCAGGATCAGCAACCTTCTGGTATCCGGAGTAAACATTTGGAAGTCCCCCGAAGTCACAGGCTCCCTGAACATTGTTCTGTCCACGAAGAGGATTAACACCAGTCGAAGGACGACCAATCTGACCTGTCACCATGGCAAGGTTGGCAAGAGAAAGAACATTATCTGTCCCTGTTATATGCTGGGTTATACCCATGGCATACACAATGGAAGATTTCCCGGAAGTTGCATAGACCCTGGCAGCTTCCCTGAGGTCGTCTGCCCTTATACCTGTAATCTCTTCAACTTTTTCAGGAGTATAGGGTGCTACTGCTTTTTTAAGTGCCTCAAAGCCCTCAGTTCTCTCTTTAATAAAGGTTTCATTGGCATAGCCTTCTGCAATTATTACATTGATCAGACCATTTATCCACGCAACATCTGTTCCTGACTTCTGGCGCATCCATAAATAGGAATCTTTGACTATATCAATTTTACGGGGATCAAATACAAGTATTTTTGCACCCTTTGCAGCGGCATTTCTAATATAGGTTCCTGTAACAGGATGAGTTTCTGTTGCATTTGTTCCTGTAATAAGGATACAGTCGGCATCTGCAAACTCCTCAACAGGATTAGTCATGGCACCGGA
>JAJRQE010000012.1 GCA_024280415.1 Spirochaetota bacterium
GCATGCATATTATTCAGAAGCAGATGTCGGTTCAAAACTAAAATCTTCGGTTATGACCCTTAATGCTTTCAGAAATAATCTTGAGGGTAAGTCAGAAATTTTTTCCAATAATCTGAATACTTTTATTACAGGTCTTCAGTCCCGGGCAGAGCAGTTTATTTCAGGCAGCCCTGTTATTGTCATGATTCTTGTTGGTGTTACAATAATATTTTCTATACTTCTAATGAATATAACTGCAATGAGGATATCTATCCGTATTATGAGAGTAGAGGATGCAGTTAAAACGCTTGCCCGGGGTGATTTTTCCAGGAACCTTGAAATAAAGTCCGGAGATGAGTTTGAAGAACTGGCTGATCATTATAATACATTTAAGGGTGAATTATGGAAGAAACTCGATTCAATTCTTGAATTTATGCTTCAGATCGGCGAGAGTATCTCTGAAGGTGTAGACATAAACAATGCTCTGGATCATATACTGGACTCATTCATAAAAAATACTTCTGCAGATGCAGGGGCTGTTTTTATGGTTGATGAAGAGCAGCAGTTTGCAGATCTTATTGCACTTAATGGTTTTTTTCCATCTCCTTTCCCTGTCCCTGAGGTGGCTATGGAATCCAGAGAATCCATTACTGAATATTTAAGAAAACATCCAATAGCAATTGGTGAAACAATAATAGGTCAGTCAATAAGAACCGGGAAAGGTATTTTCCTTAAAGAATCCAGGCAGGACAGGGGAATGTCACAGAATACCATAAAGGAATCCCTGCAGTACATACATTCCATAGCAGTAATCCCGCTGGTTATATCAAAGAGAGTTCTGGGTGCAGTTGCTCTGGTTAAGACAACAGAGGAACAGGCCTTTACAGACATGGAATTTACTAATATGAAGACTTTCGGTGACTATGCAGCTTTGGCAATTGATAATATGTACAGTTTTACGGAAGCAGTTCAGAGGCGGGAGATGCAGAGGGAACTCCGAATTGCTTCGGATATTCAGCGGAATCTTCTTCCCGGGAGAATACCCGAGATGAAAGGATTTGATGTTGCTGTGCATACAGAATCTGCCCGTGCAATGAGTGGTGATTATTATGATATATACAGACTTGATAAAAACAGAATTGCTCTTGTTATCTGTGATGTAGTTGGGAAGGGAGTTCCTGCTTCTCTCCTCATGGTTATGATTAGAACTGTTATCCGTTTTATATCATCTCCCAAAAGAGGTGCTGAGGATATCCTTAATGTTCTTAACAAAGGAATAACACGAAGAATAGGCACTGACCAGTATGCAACACTGAGTGTCACGGTCCTTAATGAGATCTCAGGTGAGATAAGTTTTTCCAATGCAGGGCACAGCCCCCTTCTCCATTATTCCGGGGAGGAGGGTACATTCAGCCAGATAGATACTGCGGGTCTCCCTGTTGGAGTGGAAGCAGATGAGTTGTATCTCAAAAAGAAGTTAAAGATTCGTATAAATGATATTCTTGTGTTGTATACAGACGGTCTGCCGGAAACTCTTGGAGAGGATGGAACGCTTTACTCTCTTGACAGACTCAGAGCGGTAATTAAAAAGAACAGTACGAAGTCAACTGAACAGATTGTAAATGAAGTGGAAGCGGATCTTGCAAAATTCAAAGGGCTTCAGGATCTAAAGGATGATCAGACACTCATAGTCGTAAAAGTTCTATAGATAGTCCTGAAGAGTCCTGCTGTTGTGCCAGAGCCAAAGCAACCACCTTTGGTAGTGGTTGATTATCTTATCTGAAGTTTATAAAGATTTTATTCTGGTCGTCGATAAATACACCAGCTTCCGATAGTTCATCCATGTATTCTTTCATTGAACCTGGATCATCGCCTGTTACTTTTTCAAAGAGCTCAGCATTTTGAACAATTTTTTCAAAATTTATATCAAAAATTGTAACAAGTGATCCTTCGGTAAAATAAGCATTGGTATCGGTAATTTTCCCATTCACTTCAACCTCCATCCAGTAGTGCATATCTTTGTATATTTCCATAAGCTGCTCTCCCATTCCTGTTCCTACTTCAGATTCAATTTCTTTATCACCCATTTCGGCAGAATCGGAAGATTCCATATTGTTTTGGTCCTCATTAATGGAGTTATGATCACCTGTATACATAATGAGTTTACTTGTAGTTCCCTTGTCAAAGTCAAAAGTAAACCAGTCGCTGCTGTTTTCATCTGCAGCCTCAGGTGAAGTGGACGGGGAGGCACTTACTCTCAGGGTAGTAATATCAGTAAAGTCAAAGTAAGCAATATATCCTGCATAGGGGGAGTCTTCAGGCATGGGTTCAACTCTGGATAGTGTGACACCCTCTCCCATTGTTTCTGCTGTCAGTTTCAGAGCTTCCTGATCTATTAGATTTGGATCTGTAGGCTCTTCGGACATTGAAAGGAATCCTACAAAATCTCTTTTAATTTTAAATGTCTGAATAACCTCACCACTTCCATCTGTGTTGACTTTGATTCTGATACCGCTTGAAATACAGCTCATAAACAGTAAGGGCAGAAGGGCAGCTATTAGAATTATCTTTTTCATCGACTAAATCTCCTTGTATGAATACCAGAGGTTTTTCCGGCTCAAGAGTACGCATATCTGCTTATTATTATCCCATTAATCTGTCATTATCAATATAGGTACAGCTTTTTTACGCTGTATTACATTTTTAACTTTAAAAGTCGCTCTTCTCTGGAACAAATAGTCCTGACTGGTGCAAAAAGTTCTGTGTATAAATTGTTTATAGTCAAAGATTCATTTATGGGATATCATGGTGTGAAAATATTATATTAAATAAAATTTCAGGAGTTAATTATGGCAGGTACGAGAAAATATGGATCTTTTTTACTGCTTCAGGTTTCAGTTGGTATTTTTTTCCTATTGATGGGTCTTCAGGGTTTACTAAATTATGATTCCAATATAAATCAGGCTTCCAGATTTATAAATGATTTATTCGGTAATAACAATAATGTAATTAATATAGTGGTTTCTGTAGGTGCATTGATCTCCGGGATCATTATTCTTGGTGGATTATTTATACCTATGAAAAACAGTACGCTTATGATAGCAACACTGATTGTTTTTATTTTCTGTGCATTGAAAATAGCATATTTTTACGTTGCAAATAATTTTCTTGAACCAAATCTGATTACCTGGCTGCAAAGATTATCTCTGGACTGTGTGGTTCTTATGTCTATCTGGATAATAAACAGAAAATACAGTTAAATTTTTATAATCAAGTAAGAAACATCATTAATGAAGCAAATCAGCTGATTCCCAGGTGCTTATTGTTTTCAATAAAAAAAATTCTCTTGTTGACATAAATAATATTTCGTGATAAATGTACTATGTAAGTGTAAATAAAGGGTTTTGGAGTCAAGAGTTCCTTTTCCCTGATGGAGTTTTATTATCACCGCTTCTGTATTTTTTCATAATAACTACCTTTCTTTGTACGAATCCATGGAAATTGTGAATTGTGTGTTTGAAAAGCGACATTTGGTTTATCGTTGATAGATCACACTTAAATTAATTTCTAAAGAAAGAGAGGAAAAGATGGCAAAAAAGATTTATGTAGGAAACATGAACTATGCTACAACTGAAGATGACCTGAGAGAACTGTTTGAGGCTTATGGAGAAGTTGTCTCTGTTGTAATTATTGAAGACAGATATACTGGACAGTCCAAAGGTTTTGGTTTTGTTGAAATGGCCGATGATGATGCTGCAACTGCAGCTATTTCTGCCCTTGATCAGAACGAACAGGGTGGAAGAAGACTTCGTGTCAATGAAGCTATTGAAAAACCAAGAAGAAACAACAGAAACTACTAAGATAGTTATTGCAAAATAGTCATTTTGCAGAATATATGTTTCAAATATCTATTGGAAAATACGGTAGAAGCACTTGGATTTAGTGTTTTTACCGTTTTTTTTTTTACCAAACAGTCTTTCCGATTAACTCTAAATATAAAAAGTAATATTCCGATCCTGAAGGAAGAATCCTTTTAAGATAAGGGGTCTTCTATTAAATATGAGCAGGAGTATTTGTAAGTGGAAAAGTTTGAAAAGTATATAAGTAATCTTCCTATCATTCCTGATGTTGCTTCCCGGATAATGAGTATTCCTGAAAAAAATTTTGACATATCTTTTAAAGAACTTGAAGATATTATTATGATTGACCCAATGCTTACAGCCAGAATTCTGAAAGTTGCAAATTCTGCACTATATGCAAGGCAGAATGAAATAATAAACCTGCAGATGGCTATTGGTCTTCTGGGATTTAAAAATATCAAAAGCCTCGTAATGCTTATTACAGCTGCACAGTTTTCCCAGGGTCTTAAGTCAGGGGAGTATCTTAACAGATTTTGGCGGCATTCAATAGCTACAGCTTTTATTGCCAGACATTTAATGCACAGAAAAAAAGAGCGTCAGAACGCCGAACTTGCCTTTGTTGCGGGACTTCTTCACGATATTGGACAGGTGGCTCTTTTTCAATCAGAACCCATTGTTTATGAAGAGTTGCTCAGCAGTGTAGAGGAAGGGAATGATTCTATAGAGATTCTTGAACAGAGAGTTTTTAATACTGATCACAGGGAAGTCGGTGCAGGGCTGCTGGCACACTGGAATTTCCCTGATCCATATGTTGATTCAGCCCGGGAGCATAATACCCTGAATATCAATTCAAAATACAGATCATTGATTCTTACTGTAACTCTGGCAGATTTACTGTCGGAATATATTGGTTATGGTCAGAGAGGGGATACTGGTGATGAGTTGCTCTCAGAGGTTCTGACTCTTACAGGTAATACTGCCGAAGATCTTGAATATTTTAAAACTGACTACAGGAAGGTTTTTGAGGAAGATCCTCTGTTTAAAGAGTGTCAGAGGTTATTTACAAAATGATAACTGAAAAAATGAGATTCATTCGTAAAATTTTGGAACTATTTTTCATTTCACTGTTTCTTTTTCTTATCAATCTCCTTTTTCCTGATAATCCGGGTTACCTGGAATGGAATGTGAACCCCTATATAATTACAGCAATTATTACTTCTGCATATTATGGAAGGAACCTTGGCTATTTGAGTCTGGGATTTTCAATACTGTATATCATTATTCCCATAAATACAGATTTATCCCTGGCAGAATATTGGAAGAGTCTGTGGAATTCAGGATATCTGATCCTTCCTCCGGTTCTGATAGGTATTTATATATTTGGGATGATTCATAATTCTTTCAATTCACGGATAGTAAACCAACATAATTTTATGAAAAAGGTCTCTTTGGACAAATTCCGGCTTCAGAAAGAGGTAAATTCTCTTTCTGCCGTGAACAGAGAACTGGAAGAGAGAGTTTTGCGGCAGCAGGATTCTGTTACTGCTCTTTACACTCAGGTTAAAGCTTTACATACACAGAACCTTTCCAAAACATTGAATATTCTTATAAGTACTGTTCAAAAGTTTTCCTGGGCGGAAAAAGCTTCGATTTGGCAGTATGAAAAAGAAGGTAAAAACCTGGTAATGGTTGCAAATATAGGGTGGGACTCGGATGATGTCCTCAATACTATAGAGAGTGTTGATTCTACTATTAATGGCTGGGTTTTTAGAAATGATCGAATATTTTCGGTCAGAATGCTGCTTGAGTATGAAAACCTTCAGGTAATGGATACAGAGAGAAATATACTGACTTTTCCTATAAAACTTTCCAGTTTTACCTGGGGAGTCCTGAATATTGAATCCATGCCCTTTACAAAATACAACCTTTATACCGAAAAGCTTCTTGCCATACTAATTGATCTTGCAGGGACGGCAATTGAAAGAGCCGCCGAGTATGAGGCAATGATAAAGTATACAGAAATAAATCATGATACCAATCTTCCGTCGGTTTCCCAGTTTTTTACCTACCTTGAGAATGAACTTGATAAGGTAAAAGATACCAGAAGTACTTTTTCTATTATTATTATCGAATTTACAGAGTTTGGAAAACTCGCAGAAAAATTTGGTGATAAAAATGTCTATAACCTTCTTTTACGACTTCTGAATAAGTTAAACGACCTTTCCGATAATGTTGTTGATTTATTCCATTACAAGGATAAAAATCAGATTGGCATATACTATCCCGGTATAGATTATGACGGAGCTTCCCTCTTTTGTCTGGAAGGGCTAAGTATGATAAACAGTACTGAATGGGATATAAACGGCAGTAAAGTTATGATGGACGTAATTATGGGGTATGCCTCAATAGGTTCTGATGAGATCAGCATAGAAGATCTTCTGGATATTGCAGAGAATCTTCTTGAAATGCAGAAGGTTTAAATAATGTCAGAGTTTGATTACTTCCGTAACAAAAAGGGCAGGTTCAATCCAAAAACACCCATTGCGGCTCTAAAGGCCTACAGAACAGGTTTTCTTCCTATATCAGTTTTTACTTATAAATCCGGTTCTACAAAACCCCTGGATGAAGTTCCCTACGATATTGATGAAATAGAAAAACTGCTTTCCAGAAAAAATTTAGGTCTGGAAACTAATATTGTTCTTATAGGAATATTCGAAAAGCTCATTTTTTCCGAGGATCAGGAGATTGCATTATTTGCTGCAGAGAGTATTAATATTATTGAAAACCGGTATAATAAAAAAATAGAGGACATTAAGAATAATCTTGAGACAGATAAATCATCTGAAAATTACAGTGAACTGGGAAGACTTTTTTATGAACTTGCTATTCTGAACAAGGAAAGGGAATCAATTAAAAAATTCTTTTTTCGGGAATCTTATCGGTATTTTTCTGATGTAAGAAAGATGAGAAGGCTCCGGGACGACGAACTCAATACTCTGATGAGGATTCTTCTGGAATTAAAACTCTATATGAATGCAGCAGATATTCTTAGAAAGGAAAAAACAGAAGAAACTGTACGTTATCTTATGCTGAAGGCGGAAATATGGTTTGCCATGGGTAATTATGCTGAAACAAGAGATATCTTACGGAAAGTTGAGAAATCTACCGAAACCCTTACTGATAAAGAACAGTCAATAATTGATTACTGGTTGGGTATGTGAATGGGAAAACGTATTAGAGTTTGTTTTGTTCTTGAGGGATCCTATCCCTATATAACAGGAGGTGTCTCTTCCTGGGTTCATGATCTTATTCAGGGGATGCCGGAAATAGATTTTGTCCTGTTCAGTATTTCTCCTGGGAAGGATCAGACATTAAAATATGAACTTCCTGAAAATGTTGTTGAGCACAGGGATCTGGTCTTATCTTCAATTAAGAAGAGTAAAACAAAAATAAAAGGGAAAGTTAAACCTCTGAAGCTTATAAGAAAGATGCATCAGGATTTTCGAACCAGTGCACGGACAGATCTGGGGGAGCTTGTTTCCCATATACCCGAGGGATCATATCTTTACGATGAGGCTGTTAAAAGTGATATTGGATGGGAGATGCTTGGGGAGGCCAATGTTAAAAATAATCCTATGTACCCATTTACTGATTATTTCTGGGCATGGAGATCGGCTCATAACATGATATTTACTATTCTTGGGGCTCAGCCTCCGGAAGCAGATATCTATCATTCTGTTTCTACCGGATATGCAGGTCTCATAGCTCTTGCAGCAAAAATCCGTTATGGGAAACCCTTTCTATTAACAGAACATGGTCTTTACCATAAGGAGAGGGAGATGGAGTTAAGAAAGGCACAGTTTATCCAGGGGTATCAGCGCGATATGTGGATTAAAATTTATAATAGTCTAAGCAGGATGGCCTACCAGCAGTCTGATATTTCCACTTCTCTTTTTGAATACAACAGAAGGATACAGATTTCCCTTGGTGCCGGAGAAGATACTGCCCTTGTAATCCCCAATGGCATTGATGTCGAGAAGTTTTCATCAGTACAGAGGGAGGAACGGGAGGGATTCCATGTGGGGCTTGTAGGGCGTGTAGTTCCTATTAAAGATATTAAAACATTTATTACCATGTCCAGAATGGTTCATGAACATGTAAAGGAAGCAAGATTCTACTGTATTGGCCCTACTGATGAGGATGAGGCCTACTTTGAAGATTGTCAGAGAATGGTTGAAAGTTTTAATCTCAGTGATGTTTTTTTCTTTACCGGGAGGCAGAATGTTCTTGAGTATTATTCTTTTCTGGATGTAGTACTCTTAACAAGTGTCAGGGAGGCACAGCCCCTTGTTATTCTTGAAGCGTATTCTGCTGGAGTACCTGTAGTTTCAACTAAGGTAGGGAATGTTCCCGAGATGCTTGACTATGACGACAGGTTCCTTGCATCTTCAAAGGATGCTGAGAAGCTTGCCTGGAATGTAAAGTGGATAAAAAATCATCCCGACGAGATGACTCTTATCAATGTTAAAAACAAAGAAAAAGTTAAAAAACTGTACAATAAAAAAGATCTGTATTCGACCTATCAAAAGTTATACACCGATCTACTGGAGAACTAATGGCAGGTATTGGATTTGAACTGCAGCGTGTTTTAAAGAAGGGAGGAATGACTGGTGCTTTCAAAGTTGCCATTGCCGGCATTATAATTGTTGCAGGCCCCTGGCTTATATCCATTCTTGGTATTTTCTCCCTTTCCAGGTTTGCAGGCTTTGCTCTGGAAGAGGGGAGTGGTCTTTTTACAGCGGCAATTGTTTACTCCTATGCGTTTTCTCTTTTCCTGTTTGGAGGTCTCCACTATATATTTACCCGGTATGTTTCAGATTTAATCTATATCCGGGAAAACAGCAGGGCTTTCGCCACACTGTTGCTTTCCATGCTGGTTATTGGAGTGCTTTCTGCTATTACAGGATTAGCAGGTGTTTATTATATTCGTACAGATCAAATATCAAACCTGTTGATTTACAGAATATCTGCAGTAGTTCTTTTTGTTTCTGTTAATCTTATATGGCTTGTTATGATCTTTATTACATTGCTAAAAAAATATATGACAATTTTTATGGTTTATCTCATTGGAATGGGATTATCTTTTGTATCGGTATACTTCCTTGGAAGAGAATATATGCTTGCAGGTGCCATGGCTGGTTTTAGTATCGGTCAGGTTTCAATTCTGATTATGCTGCTCATCCTTATTCGAAGATATATAACTCCCGGGAATCCTGGACGGGAATTCAAACCTCTTTTGGGCTATTTAAAAAAGTATGGATATCTTTTAGGTGCAGGGGTTCTTTATTCCGCAGGGATCTGGATAGATAAGATTGTTTTATGGTTTGTATCCGGCAGTCATGTAGAAGGAAGCTATCTGCTTCTCTTTGAAGAGTATGATATAACTGTCTATTTTGCAAATCTTACACTAATACCGGGACTCGTATATTTTATGGTATTTTCCGAGACAAACTTCTATGTTGCTTTGCGCAGGTTTTTGGTAAAAATCAGTACCCGTATCTATTCCGGAATACAGGAAGAGAAGTACAGGCTTCTTAAAACCATGAGATCCGGTCTTATTGAGCAGAGTATATTTCAGGGTGTAATTACACTGGGTCTTATAATTCTTGCCGGGAGTATTAATGTTACCCTTCTTGGTGGTCTTTCTTCAAATACCACGATCAGACTGGTTCTGGGAGGAGTCTTTTTCCATCTGCTTTTCCTTACCCTCCTCACCTTCCTGTTTTATCTTGAAAGATATAAAGAATCCTTTATTACCCAAATATTCTTTTTTTCTATAAATTTTGGTGTTACATTATACTTTGCCGGTACAGATTCCCCTTTGTACGGTGTGGGTTACCTGTCTGCTGGTGTTGTTACCTCCGGTTTAGCGGTTATTTTTCTGGTAAGGGGAATAAAGAGAATAGACAGAAGTATTTTCGGTCTTCTTAAAAAAGATGAATAGTTAAAGAGAGGGATATATGATTAAACGAATTATAATTTTGGTGGGGATACTATTTACACTATCTCAATTTATAATTGCACAGAATAACGGTGAAAACAGCACTGACGCATCTCCTGCCGAAGAATCTCCTGCCAAGGGGGAAAAAATTACAGCAGTACTTCCCAAGTATGATTCGAGTGTAATTTTTATCGAAGGAGAGGATGCTGTAGCAACAAATTTTAACAGAGAACCGATTCTTAACTACAGCTCTTCCGGGTACAGAACTCTACAGCTTAATCAGGCAACCGGACTCCAGAATAATTCTCTCTACTACGCAGACTATGTTTTCTATGTTGAAGAAGATGGTGTTTATGAATTCTGGTACGGAGGAACTCCTCCGGGAAATAAAAATGAACTTCTCCCCTCATTTTCCTCTCCCTTCAGGTATACCCTCGACAGTTTTTACCAGTATGATGTTTACAGAGAAGATGTAGCTGTTGCAGGCGGATATGCTCCTGCATACTACTGGAACTATGTTTCTGATCTTACCCTCTCTAAGGGTGAGCACCGAATAACATTTGAGGTTCCTGTACGGAGGAGCTATGATAATAAGTTTTTTTTCTATCTTGACAACTTTTTTCTGGTAAAGAAAGAAAATGGGGTACGGATACTCCAGGGTAAACTCCCTGAGGTTTTCCCTGTGGATATGGATGACCGTTCAATGGATAATCCCTTTAAATCGATAGAAGATTATGAGATCATGATAAGGGATAACCCCGAGGACTATAGAAACTATATAGAGATCTCCATGATATATTCTCTTATAGGTGACTATCTCAACTCTCTGAAGAATCTTCGGAAAGCATTGCTTCTTGAGCCGGATGATCCTGATATAATACATCTTATAGCAAAAAATCTGATCTGGAAGGGATCCTTTCAGGATGGTCTCTATATTTTTAGTGATTTATTGAAGATAGTTCCGGAAAGAGTCGATTACTGGGCAGAGGCAGGAAAAATTGCAGCCTGGACGGGACAGTATGGATCTTCAATAGATATTTTTAAAAAAGGAATAGAGATATTTGAAAGAAATTTGAATCTTCAGGCTAATCTCGGAATAACTTATCTATGGTCAGGAGATCCTGTATCGGCAGAAGAACAGTTTAAACTTGTCTACAGTCTTGCTGGTGAAAATTTGGAGTTAAATAAAGAGCTGGCAGAGATATTTGAAGTCAACGGATATCCTGATAAATCCATAGAAATATACAGGAAACTTATTGGCCTGTATCAGGAAAATCTGGAAGTACGTTTCCTTCTGGAGGATGCCTATATAGCCAATAATCAGAGTGATAAGATTGATGCTCTGCGAAAAGAAACCGCTGACCTTTATGAATCTTCCAAAGAGTATGAAAAGGTTGTACAGATTTTTTATAATAAACAGGAGATGAAGAATAAGGTTATACGTGACTATGAGGAAGAGCTCGTAAATGATCCCGATAGTCTAAGCCTGAGAAAAACCCTTGCGGAAATCTATTTTTGGAATGGTGATAAAAAAAGAGCGATTAATGAGTATCTGAATATTCTTACCAACTATTCCTATAGAAATATTCGATTAACAGAGAAAAATGCTGTTCAGTTTTATGAATCCCTTGATAGGAATTATGCATTGCTCCATTTTATCAATGGTGTACCTGCCTACCTTTCCCAGTCTTTAACGGAGCTTAATGAAGAGTTTACCCGGTACAAAAGAGCTGTTGGTTCCATTTCTGCGATGGAAAAAAAGAATAGAGCAGCAGTGGAAAAGGGTGAGGAGCCTGATCTTGATACAATAGCATCTCTTACAGCAGCGCTTGAAACTGTGGAAAATGACCTTGCTTCAAAATTAGCAGCCAAGGAAAGCTTTGTAGAAAAATATCACTTTATTATTGATCAGTTTGAAAGTGATACTGAATATCTGGAAAGGCTCTTTACCGAAGAGGAATCCGGGAATAAAGCATTCAGGAAACTGGTGGAAGGAAGCAGTTGGGAATGGGACAGGGATGCAATGGTTAAGGAACTGGGGAAAGTAGCTGATAACGGGCTTGATCTGGGGGGATATGTTCTTGGAAGAATTTACCAGCTTGAGGGCTCTCTCAATGGAGCTTCATCCTATCTTGATCCTCTTCTTGATGGAGAAATAATTCTGGAAGGTGCCCCCTTTGCAGCTTTTGAGAATGCTCTCTGGCAGGGGGATATTGCTAAACGAGAGGAAGTTCTTAATAGTTATTCAGAAGAAATACTTGCTTCGAATGATTATATCTTTGACCTGGTAGATTATCTTGATTATCTAAGTCTTGAGGATGATGATATTTTTGGATTTCTGGGTGACAGTCCATCAGCTTCAATTTCAGAAATTTCAAAGAATTTTACTTCAATAAAATCAGAGTTAAGGGGATTACAGAAAAAAATAAAAAAGAATATCCAGAATATTCATGATGTCCTGATGGAAAAAACAATGCAGGGATTTTACAATCTTGCAGAGGATACCTATTTAATAAGAAATGAACTGGGAGATTTCTATCAGAATGATAAAATGTTCTCCGAAGCAATTAGACAGTACAGGCAGGTTCTTGCAATTGATCCCTGGAATTTAAGTGCAAAATTTAAACTTGGTCTGGTTTATCACTGGAACGGTAACTGGAAAAAGGCACTGGGATTGTATGAGTCAGTCTATAACGAGGATCCGACCTATGGTAATGTAACATCTTTCTATAATGAACTTGCTCGTCAGCATGCAGACTCCCTTACGTTCAGGGGAACCACTTTTGCAGATACTTCCAAATTATCTTATGAGTCAAAAGGTGAATACCGAAGGAATATAAATGGCATTTTTTCTGTTGATCTTAAATATGCTGTTAGTGATACAACTCTTTTCTCCGGTAACAGCTCTTCCAGAATCCATTCTCTTTCAGGGGCTCTGCCAATGGATCTTTCCATTTTTACTATAGCTCCTTTTGGTGGTATCTATATGATCTCCAATGACGGGTTTTCTTCTCCCCTTAGTCCGTTGGACTACTTTGGAAAGTATGATTACAGGTTTAAGGGTGGAGCCTCTCTTTCGGCAGCAGCAGGTTCAGTATCACTTAATGGTTCCTGGTCAACTGACTGGGAGAAGGATACCCTGATGGAGGGGTCTGTACCAATAGGATACAACATTGGAGAAGCCGCTGTACAGCTTGATTTTGGTTTTGTTAAGAAGCCTGTAATCGAAGACAGCTCTATGCGTCTGTCGGGGTATGGTAAGTATATGGCTGATGATAACTTAATCTGGGGAAGTTTTTTTGAATTGATCAATTCAAATATTTTAAATACCAGTCCGGATATTATTCTTGACCTTAAGGGTAATTTTTCCTATGAGGATTCAACAAGCATCAGCAGTTCCTACTGGAGTCCTGACAGGGTTCTTGCTGCTGGTGGAGGAGTTGAACTCTTTACCTCCTTTAAAATGGGAAAGGAGAGTTTTCTCAA
>JAJRQE010000260.1 GCA_024280415.1 Spirochaetota bacterium
AAATCACCAAAACGTAGATGTTTTGATGGTCTCCCAGCCATCTTTATTGTTTACTTTATTTTGGAAAAGATTAATACTATACATATGACAAGTACTTTTAAGCTATGTTAGCGCGATAATTATGTGACCGGGAATTGCTGTGAATGTAGGTAATGCATTTTATTTGAGTATCATAGATATCTATACTATACTTTAAGGGTAGGGAGAAAAAAATGATTAAAATAGATGGTAATTCTCTGACAATAGAGGATGTTGTAAAAATAAGCAGAGGGTTTGAAACTGTTCATCTGGATGACAAATCTATTCCTGCAATAGAAAAATCCCGCAGATATGTAGAAAAAGTACTTAAAGAAGAAAGAATTGTTTACGGAATAACCACAGGTGTGGGAGAACTTGCCAATAAACTTATATCCAGTGCCGATGCGGAAAAAATGCAGGAAAATCTTATACGCTCCCATGCTACAAGTGTTGGAGAGCTCTTTTCGGAGGATGTTGTACGTGGAATTATTCTTCTACGCGCAAATGCAGTCTCCAAAGGCTTTTCCGGAATCAGAGTCATTGTCATTAAACTCTTACTGGAATTACTTAACAATAATATCTATCCATATATCCCCAGACAGGGATCTGTCGGTGCCAGTGGAGATCTTTCTCCTTTAGCACATTTGGCACTTGTTCTTATGGGTGAGGGTGAATGTATTGAAGATGGAAACAGAGTTCCTTCAAAAACAGTTCTGGATAAGGCTGGGCTAAAGCCAGTAACCCTGCAGCCGAAAGAAGGTCTGGCCCTTATAAACGGCACGCAAATTATGTCGAGTTTAGGCTGTCTTGCAGTAGATGACGCAGAAAAACTGCTAAAACATGCACAAATAGCCGGAGCCATGAGCCTTGAAGCTTTGCATGGTACATCCAAAGCATACGATGCGCGAATACATGCGGTCAGGCCCCATCCAGGCCAAATCCGCTGTGCCGCCAACATGCGCCAGCTTATAAAAGACAGTGAGATAGTTGCCAGCCATAAAAACTGTGAAAAGGTTCAGGATGCATATACTCTTAGGTGTATTCCCCAGGTCTACGGTGCTGTAATGGATACAATAGAGTATGTAAAGAGTGTTTTTTCCATAGAGATAAACTCTGCCACAGATAACCCCCTCATTTTTGAGGATCCTGAAGAGGCAATATCCGGTGGTAATTTCCATGGCGAGCCACTGGCCTTTGCACTGGATTTTTTAGGAATTGCCATGTCTGAAATGGGCAATATATCTGAGAGAACAGCAGACAGGCTTGTTAATCCCCATGTCTCCGGCCTTCCACCCTTTCTTGCAGAAAACAGCGGCCTTAATTCGGGGTACATGATAGCCCAGTATACAGCTGCAGCTCTGGTTTCGGAGAACAAGGTTCTGGCTCATCCTCCCAGTGTGGATTCAATTCCAACCTCAGCCGGTCAGGAGGATCATGTAAGTATGGGACCAATTGCCGGTCGTCATGCAGTGGATATAATTCACAACGTGGAACAGATTATTGCCATCGAAATGCTTGCCGCCGCCCAGGGTATAGATTTTCAGGAAGAATTAAAACCCGGTACAGGAACCAATGCAGCCTGGAAAGAGATTCGGAAACATATACCTCATCTGGGTGAAGATCGTGTTATGTATCCCGACATGGAAAAGATGCTGTCTCTTATTAAAGAAGGTGTTGTCCTTAAAGCCGTGGAAGATGCTGTTGGGGTAATTGCGTAGAGAAAGAAGTAGTCCTGTATTTCTCTGGGTGTCCCCCTGCTTCGCAGGGTCAGGCTATTCAGGGGTTCCGTCGGGTATTTACGCAAGGACGCCCATACAGGGGCGCCCCTACGAAAATACCCGACCGCTGCGCGCCCTTACTATCCTTAACACATCGGGTAAGAAAATGTGTTTCCGGGTGAGGACTTTGCGATGTCTATAGGATTTGGGGCATGTGATCATTGTGGTGGACACTGCTCCATTTTCTATTCTTCGGATAATATTAATTTTAATCTAAATTTAATGATAATTTTTCTAACTCAATGTGAGAATTTTTAAGACAAATTTACTTTTATAATTTGCGAAATTACAGAAGATGAACTGGCTGGATGCTGTTGTGGCGGAGTTGAAATCTATTGAGGCTGAGATTGGGTATGTGGATAAGAGGATTATTGAACAGTGTAATGAGTTGGGGATTGTTGCTCCTGTTTTTTCAGGGAGAAAGTAAAATCCAGGAGTAGAGATATATATTAAAAGGGGTTATAATTTCCTAAAGGGTGAATTATGCAGAGTGTACAGTTTGAAGATAAATATAGAATTGCTGTTAATGAGAGCCAAACCAGCTTTAACGAAGATGTAAAAAAGGGTTCGGCTATTTTATTTTATCTGGAAGAGAAGATGACAGTAGGACAGGCAGCAGAGTTAGCGGAGATGAGTCATTATGATTTTATGATCTATCTTGGTAAACTTGGAATTCCTGCTATTAATTATCCTGCCGGTGAGCTTGATGACGAACTAAAGGCTTTGAATGATTATATGTAATTCAAAAAGTAAAGGTGTTTATGAAACAGCAGAATTTAAAATTGTGACCTCTATGTGAATCCCCTCTTGTTAGAAAGGCAAGTAATGTCAGTGCGGTTTATAAGGATAAAAAATTCAGTTATCTGCAGCCGGGAGAATGGTGCAGTGAATGTGGTGAGGGTTTTCTCTCTGCGGAAGATTTGGCTCTATCAAAGCAGGAGAGGACTGATCAAAAAAGGGTAATTGATCATCGTTTAATATCCGGTGAAATACGAAAATTCCGTAAGTCTCATAAGCTGTCTCAGAAGAAAGCCAGTGAACTTTTTGGCGGCGGTCCGAAAGCTTTCTCGAAATATGAACGAGGTGAGGTTATTCAGAACAAGAGTCTTGATATTCTTATGAGGCTGATAAATGCCAGGAAGATTTCTATTGATGATGTTGAAGAGATTGAGATGGCTTCTGAAGCTGAACACAGGGTGAGTGTGTAGTGAATATTTGATTATCCGTAATAGATAAGTTTTCAACTTCTGCTGAATGGGAGAACTATTGAGTATAAAACAGAATAAAAAGGTGGTTCCAGATATCCGGTTCCCTGGGTTTGATGGTAAGTGATTTACATTTCGTATCAGTGATATTGTTAATAGGGTCAAAAAACCTGTAGCGGTTGAGAGAGATGCAATATATGAGGAAATCGGGATTCGTTCTCATGGAAAAGGTATTTTTTATAAGCCCTCAAGAACAGGAGAATCCCTGGGTAATAAATCAGTATTCTGGATAGTTCCCGATGTTTTTATTGTAAATATTGTTTTTGCCTGGGAACGTGCTATTGCACGAACTACAAAAAATGAGATTGGAAAAATTGCCTCCTTCCTTCCGGATGTGGATATCAAAATTGAAAAACTGGTCTGTAAAAAGGAGCTTCTGGAGGTGTATAAGAAAGGGGTAATGCAGAAGATTTTTTCCAGGGAGATCTGGTTTAAGGATGAGAATGGGGAGGAGTTTCCGGAGTGGGAGGAGAAGAAGTTGGGGGAGATTTCAAACAAGTAGTGTAGATAAACTTTCAAAGGATAATGAAGAGCAAGTTTTTCTTGTAAACTATATGAATGTTTATAGGCAGGAAAATATCAACAATTCAAATCTAAAAATTTTACAAGTTGTGACAGCAAAAGAAAACCAAATCAAATCATCTGATTTAAAAAAAGGAGATATTTTATTCACACTATTTCTGTGATATCCCATCTGTTTTAAAACAACTTTCAAGTTTATCAACAGGTAGCACGCGGTTTACAATTTCAGTCGATAATTTTTCAAAAGTAAAAGTACATCTGCCAGCTTTTGGAGAACAACAGAAAATTGCCGATTTTCTCTCAGGTATTGATTCAAAAATTAACCGGCTTGATAAAGAAATTTCTGTCGTGAAGGATTTTAAGAAAGGTGTGTTGCAGGGGATGTTTGTGTGAAAAACGATTTCAATATGGTGATGGTACAATAATGAGACTTTTTAGTGTATTCTGTGTTATGTTTTTAGTAGTATAATACGTCAATAAGGATCTAATGAATCATGCAAAATTTTGCAGTTTGTAATAACTAATTAACAGAACATATTGAGCAAAGCTTTTACAAAAATACTCAAATTGATGCTATATCTGTTTCCAAATTTTCTAATTCAATTATATCAGATAGGGTAAGGGAACTTATACCCTTGGAAGAGCTTCGAGATAACGGTGTTTTTTTTACTGGTGATATACTAAGCAAAAATGCAGTAGCTCTTTTAAAGGATATCTCTATCGATAGTAGAATTATTGATCCTGCCTGTGGTGCTGGGAATTTACTTATTTCTGTCATTCCCCTGTTTCCTGAAGCGGATACTCTTACAAATACTTTAAAATTATGGGGTAATATTCTTTATGGCTATGATCTGCATCATGAATTTATTAAAGCTGCGAAATTGCGAATTATTCTTGAAGCAAAAAATAGATTTGATCAGAGTGATGAGACCGACATTAGTATTCTTGAAAGCTATCTCAATAATATTAGAGTAGGCAATATTTTTAATCATTCTGTTCAGTTGATGGATATGACTCATATACTGATCAATCC
The DNA here is from genome assembly GCA_024280415.1 of Spirochaetota bacterium. Taxonomy (GTDB): domain Bacteria; phylum Spirochaetota; class Spirochaetia; order B11-G9; family B11-G9; genus JAJRQE01. The sequence goes on from JAJRQE010000260.1 coordinate 4,617, forward strand.
TCCTTTTACTAAAGCCAGTTTGCCTGAGAAGTTTAACTGGGCCTCCGGTTCTATTAATTCTGCAGCGGTTTTTATTAATTTTTGTATTAAACATATTAAGAATGAAACCCAAATAGTTGCTATTTTGCCTGAAGTTCTCCGTTCTGGTAGTAGTTATAGAAAATGGCGGGAATTAGTTGCTTCTAATTCTAAGGGGATAAATATTTCCCAGTGTGAACAATTTGATACTAAAACAAATGTGGATATATTTCTTTTATCCTTAATCAAAAATCAGGAATCAGGCTTTGCATGGAATCAAATAGATTCTGAAAAATATTCACAGGTATCTGATTTTTTTGATATTTCAGTTGGTCCTGTGGTTCCCCATAGAGATAAACTGGAGGGGACGGAGTATCCATTTTTAAAGGCGAAAAATACACCTAGATGGGAGTCTATAGATACTGAAAATATATCAGAACGTAGGTCATATTTAGGACGAACAGTCCTGCCGCCTTTTGTTGCTCTTAGAAGAACTTCCAGTCCTTCAGATAGGGATCGGGCTGTTGGGACTGTTATTACCGGAGATACGCCTGTGGCTGTTGAAAATCATCTGATTATTGCAAAACCAAGTAGCGGAGATGTTTCTGATTGTAACAAATTATTAGAAGTTTTTAAAGATAAGAGTACAAATGATTTTCTAAATGAGAGGATTCGCTGTCGTCATTTGACTGTTTCTGCGGTGAAAGAAATTCCCTTTGATGGTGGAGTGTTATGAGTAAAATACGGTTTTCATCAAATATACTTAAACGGCTTGGAGAGGAACTAAATCCTGGAATAGACAAAGGAATTCTTGAGCTGGTTAAGAATGCCTATGATGCAGATGCAGAATCCTGTATTGTTGATATTGGGACTGGAGAAGCAGGTGGCACTCTTACAGTCAGTGATGATGGCGATGGAATGGATATAAATGATATTGATGAAGGGTGGCTGGTTTTAGGTAATTCCAGAAAAATTCATAAAACAACACGATTAGGGCGACTTCCTGCCGGGAGCAAAGGGCTGGGTCGATTGGCTGCTCTAAGAATGGGGCATAAAGTCGAAATGACTTCCGTCTCTATAAACGATCGGAAAAATCAGTATTCTCTTTCAATTGATTGGGATTATTATGACAGGGAAGATCTTGTTGATGATGTTGAACTAACAATTGATAGTCGGATCAACGAGGGAAAAACCTCTGGAACTGAAATAAAGATTCTTGAGCTGAGAGAGAATATTCACAGAGCAGATATAAAAAAATTAGCTCGTGAGATGGTCTTATTAGCTGATCCTTTCAGTGATGTAAAAAATAGTTTTAACCCCGTACTTATTGCTCCAGAGTTTGAAGATCTGGAAAAACTTGTTCAAAGACGGTATTTTGATGATGCAGAATATTATTTGGAAGCAGAATTATCTAATAATAAAGAGTGTACTCTTTCGGTAAAGGACTGGTTGGGTAATGTTCTTTTTAGTGGTTCCATGAATAATCTAAAAGGCCCCTACAAAACTATTTCATTCAGGTTTGAGATTTGGACTTTTATACTTAATAATAAAAACTTTTTAAACAGAACCGTTACTATTTCAGAGATAAGAACCTGGTTAAAGGATTTTGGAGGAATACACTTTTACCAAAATGGGTTACGTGTTTCTCCATATGGGGATAAAGGAAATGACTGGCTGGATCTTAATTTACAAAGGGTCAGGAGTCCTGAAGAACGACCCTCTACAAACAATACAATAGGCAGAGTCTCTGTTACAGCTGATGAATCAGTATTGATACCCAAGACGGATCGATCCGGATTTATTGAAAATGAGACTTTTAGAGAATTACACCGTTTTTGTACTGATGCGCTTGACTGGATGGCAAAGCAAAGGCTTGCTCAAGCTGAGAAGAGAAGAGCCAATGAGAAAAAAGAAGTTCCAAAAGCTTTAAAGAAGACAAAAGATAAAATGCTGAGTGTTATTATTAACACAGCAGAAGGTGAAGATAAAGAAAAATTGCATAAAGCTTTTACAGCTTATGATAAGGCAAGACAGAAAGAAGCAGATGCACTGCAAAATGAACTTCTGCTATATCGTACCCTTAGTACCGCTGGGATAACAGCTGCTACCTTTGCACATGAGATGCTTGGTGAACATTTAAAAAACGGGTCACTCTATATCAGTATACTTAAGAATAAAATAAAGAAAGAAACTCAAATAAGAAATCCTGAAGACTATCTGGATAAACTTAATAAACTTAATGATACATTCGAAGCAATTAAAATTCCAGGTCAAACAACATTATCATTAATAGAACATGAAAAGCGTCGAAGAAGCAAAATAGAAGTTCATGAGCATCTTTTTAAATTAGTTGATGAATTTCAGGCTTTTTATGATAGTAGAAATACTAATGTCGAAACTAATTTTTTGCAAAGCTCCGTTTATATTTATGCGACAATTTCGGCTTTTGAATCAATTATTGTTAATCTGATAGTAAATGGCCTATCGGCTCTTGAACAGATTCATAATAAAACACGAAAAATTATTATAAGCACTGTACAACTAAAAACTGATGAGATTGAAATCTCTATTGTGGATAATGGTTCTGGTATTACTGGTCTTGATGTCAAGGATATTTGGCTCCCAGGCCAAACAACAAGAGAGAACGGTACTGGTCTTGGACTTACAATAGTCAAAGATACTGTCAAAGATTTAGGCGGAACTATAGATGTTCGGGCAAAAACTGATTTTGGCGGAGCAAAATTTACTGTAATTTTACCAACAATATAGAAAGGGAATATAATGAAAGTACATATTTTTGATGATAATAAGGAAAGTCGTGATTTGTTTGTAGAGCTCTTTCAAGATCCGAATCTGCTTGTCGAGCCTGTGGATAATCCTGGATCAAATATTCAGGAAATTATAAATTCTCTTGCTGGAGATAGTTTTTTATTTTCAGATTATCGTTTAAAACCTCACCAATATGCAAACTTTGATGGTGATGAAATTATATCAATTGCTTATAACAATCATATTCCAGGAATGCTTTGCTCTTCATTATCTGATTTTGATTCAATTTTGGGTAGAAGCATCAGACGAGAAATCCCTATGATAGCAGAAATTAAAGATGTAACTGACCCGGAACTTATATATTTATGTAATGATATCTGTATAAAAGAATTCAAAGGTGAATTCTCAGAGAGCCGCAAGCCCTGGCGTACTTTATGCCGGGTTGCAGAGTATGATTCTAAATACGATAAAGTTTATCTTGTAATACCAGGTTGGGATAGTAAAACGAAGATAAGTGCTCCTCTTTCAGATTTCCCAAAGGAAATAGAGAAAAAAGTCAGAGAAGAAGGCTTTCGTTTCTATTGTAAAGTAAATATGGGGTGTGAAAATCCTCGTGAATTGTATTTTACAGATGTGGAGATTGATACATGATCTCAAATAGTATCACAATTCTAAATGTGGGACATGGAAACAGTACCGTTATCAATTGTAATAATAAATATTCCATTGTAGATGCTGGTCCTAAATCTACTGTTCTTGGGTTTCTTGAATCTCATTCAATAGAAAATATTGATTACCTGTTTCTTTCTCATTCAGATATGGATCATATCGAAGGTACAATAACATTACTGGCAAATGAAAATGTAAAAATACGGAAAATACTTTTAAATTCGGATTCGCTTAAAGAATCTGAATTATGGAAGGATTTGATTTATGCAATAGAGGATCATTATAGGCATAAGAAAATAAAACCGGAATTAGGTATTATAGAAGGCCATTCTTTCCAATTAGCTGATTCCACTTTAAAAATAATTTCTCCTTAGTTTTCTCTTGTTGCAAGAGGGGCGGGGACAAAAGCCGAAACGGGTAAAAAAAAGATTGACAGTAATTCCATCAGTTTATTTATTGTTCTCGAGCATTCCGGACAAAATATAATTTGCTTTCCTGGAGACCTTGATGAACTTGGATATTCACATATCCCGGAAGATCTAAAAAAAGAGCTGGCTTCTGATTATTTGGTTTTTCCTCATCATGGGGGTAAATGCAAAGGGAATTATTTGAGATATTATTCAGATTTACTGGATGATGTTAATCCATCAACAATAATATTTTCTAATGGAAGAGGTCGATTTGGTAATCCAAGAACCGATGTTCTGAATTTGATAAAAGGTAACTATTCAGGTACTTATTGCATAAATTAACTGTTTGAACTGGACTAACCTATTTAATTTTGCTAATATTACTGACATGAACGATGCAATTACATGTCAAGGCCGATTAATTCAGCAATCAGATCTTTACTGGTTACA
>JAJRQE010000261.1 GCA_024280415.1 Spirochaetota bacterium
ACCCAGGGAACCTCCTCGATGATCACACCGCAGCCTTCACACTCAACGCGGCGCATATGATATTTAAAAAGACCTTAAAACCCCAGAGAGGGATATGTTCAAATAATCTACATTTAAGTCTATCATAGAGAGGTGCCGGATTATGGCATTTCAGAATACTGCCTTTGAGTTTTTGCGGGGATGAATTTCTATTTTTATTGCATCAATATCATTATCAGTGATAAATTTAACCTTTCCAAAGACAAAAGATTTGTATTTTTGGCAATTATTCAATATAGTTTTTACCAGCAACTATAACCAATTTTAATTATATTTGTGAAATTTAATTATGAGTTGATAGGTGCTATTTTTTAATTCTATAAACTAATAAAATCTTAATGTTTACCCACAGTTATCGCTATAGAGCCAACATTTTGTACGTGCCGGATCGCCAGATTTATTACCCGACCTTACCCACAATGATTGTAAAGCACTGATTTTATTTCTCAACACTTTTTTCTGCGTTAAGGATAGAAGCGATACCCCGCACCGTGAATGGTTGTGGGTGTAAAGCCGCAAAATCTTGCGTCTATAGGATGATAAAACAAAATGTGAACAAGTTTAACAGTTACGGGAGGAGTTTAAGCGAATAGCCTGACCCCTGACAGGGGGTAACGTCCTACATCCTATCCAAAAAGGGGATTCCAACCAGATAAAATGCATTCTTCAGTACCTGGAGGACCGACCTGACAAGCTCGATTCTACTAACAACAATATCCCGATTTTCATCCTGAAGTATTGGTGTATCGTGGTAATATCTGCTGAAATTCTTCGATAAATCATAGAGATATGAACAGATTAGCGATGGATTCATTTCTCTGCCTGCTTCTGCAACGAGTTCTGGGAAATCAGAAAGAATCTTTATAAGTTCCCGCTCCTGCTCCAGGATCAGAAGATCCGGATTAAAATTGCCTTCCTTAAACTCATCCCTTCGATCCTCATACTTTCGGAGCATACTGCTGATCCTTGCTCCCATGTACTGCAGATAGGGTCCGGTATTACCGGAAAACGAGATTGATTCTGCAGGATCAAAAATCATGTCTTTGGATGGAGATATCTGAAGAAGAAAATAGTTCAATGCTCCAAGTGCTACAGCTTCTGATGTTTTCTGCAAATTCTTCACTTCGGAAGTACGTCCTTTGGCAGCAATCTCCCCTTTAGCTATTTCAGTTAATTCCTCAACAAGATCATCACCGTCAACAACTGTCCCCTCCCTGGACTTCATTTTTCCATCCGGAAGATTTACCATACCATAGGAGAGATGGGGGAGATTTTCGGCCCATTTAAAACCAAGTTTTTTGAGTATGTAAAAAAGTACCTGAAAATGATACTGCTGTTCGGAACCTACTACATAGATAAGTCTTTCGAAAGCCCAGTCCCGGTGTCTTGCAATGGCTGTACCAATATCCTGGGTAAGATAAAGTGAAGTACCGTCACTTCTAAGGAGAACTTTTTTATCAAGATTTATCTCAGAAAGATCCGCCCAGATTGAACCGTCATTTTCTTTATAAAATATTCCATCTTCAAAGCCCTTTAGAACTTCAGATCTCCCCTCTTTGTAGGTTTTACTCTCAAAATAGTATTTATCAAAAGATATACCTGTCTTTTCGTATGTTTTTTTTATTCCCGAGATGGTCCATTCATTCATTGTTTCCCATAGTTTTGTTACTTCGGGAGAACCGCTTTCCCACTCTTTGAGCATATTCCTGGCTTCGGTTTCAGCCTCGGTATACTCCTTTGCCCAGGTATTAAATTTAACATAATAATTACCAACAAAATGATCACTCTTGATACCTGTACTAACTGGTGTTGTATTGTTGCCAAATTTCCGGTATGCAAGCATTGATTTACAAATATGGATACCCCTGTCGTTAATAAGGTTTACCTTCTGCAGATCAGCCCCGTTGGCTGCCATAAGTCTCGAGACACTCATTCCAATGGAATCATTTCTCAAATGTCCAAGATGAAGAGGTTTGTTTGTATTGGGACAGGAAAATTCTACCATAACCTTCTGGTTTTTATACTCCTGAGTATTTCCATATTCCGAACCCGAAGCATTTATACCTTCTATAACCCTTCCAGTTAATTCAGATATATCTATTTTAATATTTATATAGGGACCGGCTGTATTTATGAAGGATAATGAGTCTTTATCATTCTCTTCAAAATAACTAATAAGATCTGAAGCAATTGTTACCGGATTCTTACGGAATATCCTGGCAAGAGAAAACAGGGGGAAAGCAATATCGCCCATATCAGGATCAGGAGGTGTCTCCACAATAAGATCTATCTGTTCCCTTTTAATCTCTATTCCATTCAGATTTGATATAGAAAAGAGTGCATCTTCGAGTTTATTCTTCCATTTTAATCTAATATCATTCATTATCAGCTCCTGAGGACACACATTACTTAAAATAACTAATCAGTTCAAGCATCCTAAAACAGTTTGGATCCATAGGCAGTAATAGTTTAACCTGCTATCTTTTTAACTAAATTCTCTTTCCACATCGTATAACTGAAATGAAATACTGAGAGCCTCTTTTAACCTGAAACGGATATCACTTAACTGGGCAATCAGATTCTTATTTTCACCTTTTCCTATATAACCCAGATTTGAAAGAGTATCATACACCCCCCCCATTTCTCCCTGAACAATACCGGACAGAACATCAATCAATAGTCCCAGTGAAGAGTTAAATTCCTTTATAATCTTTTCAAATTCCAGATCCACATCGGCAAGAACTTCTTTGGTTTTCTGGTAGACAGCTTCTTTATCATTCCCATCAAGCTCAAATTCCTTTACTCTCTGATAATATTCACCTACAGAGACAAGACTACGATCAAGTTTCTCTATCTTTCCTACTACATCCGTAATAGTTCGGTAAGAATTATTATAATCAATCCTGTTCTGTTCCTTATAAAACTGTCCGTCAATAAGAACAAGTTTTAAGGGTTTTACAAGTTCACGCATGAAAATACCTGAAATAAATGAACTGATAAAACCTGTACATATTCCGAATTTAACATTCAACTCACTTTTCCATATATTATCCCTGTAGTTTGTCAACAGAGGCTTACTTGGGAGTTTCAGAAAATATGCGACATCCTCCTCGAGATTACGCTTTTTCTCTTTCTCGATATAACTGTTCATCATTGCATCAAATTTTTTATACCAGAATCTTCGAAAAAGAGCATACCAATCTTCACCCCCTCCAATATGAGCAGGCTGAAAATTCATATTTCGGTTAACCAGACACAAAATAGATCGAAGAGGAATTTCGAATTTAAAACTGATAATTGTTTTTAATGAAGAATTTGCCATAAGTAAATTATTTTCAAGATCCTCTTCCAGATTTGTTTCTGTCTCCGGGTTCAACAATTTATTGCTGAAAATAAAAATAGAATCCAGACTGGCGGGAGCCGGAGAGGCGTTCAGACTATAGAGAATATCAAGTAGTCGGTGGAGAGGCTTTCGAATATCTACAAAACTACAGTTACGTTCCTTTTCTCCATCGACTAATGCAAAAGCTGCTGTAATAGTTGAAAAATTGAATGCAGCCAGACTATTTAACACCTGAAGATTCTTAAACTCACTGTAAAT
>JAJRQE010000262.1 GCA_024280415.1 Spirochaetota bacterium
ATCCACTATTGTTGAATCGTGGGTGGAAAAGATAAAAGTAGTAGACAACTCGGCATTTATCTTTTTCATCAATTGTATAATGGCAGTACCTGTTTTTGAGTCAAGATTAGCAGTAGGTTCGTCTGCAAGTATAATCTGGGGCCGGGTAACCAGTGCCCGGGCAATAGCCACCCGCTGGCGCTGACCTCCGGAGAGTTCACCTGGGCGGTGTTTTCTCCAGTCAGACAGACCTACCTGCTCAATTAGATAATTAATATATTCCCGACGCTCCTTTTTTGGGGAAATCTTTCCACCTAAAAGAAGGGGTAGTTCTACATTCTCCTCTATATTAAGTACCGGCATAAGATTAAAAGACTGGAATATAAATCCTATTGCCCTATGTCTAAGTCTGGTAATTTGCCGGTCATTTAGAGAGGATGTTTCATTTCCAGTCACTATGACACTACCCTTACTAGGTACATCAATACAGCCAATAAGATTTAAAAGGGTAGATTTTCCGCTGCCGCTGGGACCTGCAATGGTAGCAAAATCTCCAGTCTTAATTTTAAGGTCAACAGCTCTAACGGCAGGAATTTCAGTTTTCCCAAGGTGATAAATTTTCCAGGCCTCTTTTAGTTCGACAGCCGGTTCTGAACTTTCCCTCTTTTTAGGATTGATCTCTGTACTACTATAGTTCGATTCTGTCATAGATAAGCTTATCCTCAATATTTAATTCTAAAACGAAAAACTCAATGTAATAGATAAAAGTAAACTTACTACATTATCGATAGGAATAGAATTCCCATCTGAGTTAAGGTTAGTAATAAGTTCGGCACGATAGTATGAGCCTGGAATTCCATAAACCAGGGGGATACCTACTGCCAGGCTTAAATCGGGTGCAATACCGCCGCTTATTCCAGCAACCAGCTCACCGGAATTATCCTGAAAAGCATGTTTCCAGCGAAGGGAAGGCTGCCATCCGCTTGCAAGCTTAGGTGTTTTAAGACCAAGAGCAGCATAATGGCCCATCCAGGCATCCACAGAAGAGTCGAACATATACTCACCTAACATTGACCAGCGACCGTCACTGTTTTCCCAGAAAAACTGTCCCAGAGCCTCCCAATTAGCTGGTTTATATGCAAAATTCTCCCTGTCCCAATGCCCTGACAGATCTACAGCTAAATCAAATGAACCAATTCCAAAAGAAAGTGTACCTGCTGCGGCAATATCCTCTTCAGCATCATCCTCCATCTTAAAATGACTGGACAAAGAGAAAGCCAATGGTCCCGCACTTGACTCCCACTGTCCGGCATAGGCATATGTCAATGGGTTGATATTGGAATAGGGGTTATTCACCCAGGCTCCCCTGGAGTAAACAACTCCATTTAAGGTACCAGCTCCTACTGGAAGAGTTACACGAACAGCAATACCTTCGGAAACCCTGGAAACCAGGTTTGCAGGATTTCCAATCAATCGCCCATGTCCCCAGGTTAAAGACTGTCTGCCAACACGGGAAAAAACTGTATCCTTAAAAGTGTAATCAATAAAAAGTTCCTTTACATCCGGGCCGTTAAAGGACAACGTATCTTCATTCAGACTTATAACAACGCTGCTATAAAAACGAAGCCAGGGTTCCGGCCTTGCGTCCACACTAAAAGTTGCTGTTGTGGAATATAAACCTGAATAACGCATTAAATCTTCAAACGATCGCCCGCCAGCAGCTATAGAACCGGGCCACTCAATAAGTCCTGCACCCATACCAAGGCCTGCGCTTACACTTCCACTGAACTTAGCAGGAGAGGTTGTCAGATCGTCCAGATTTACTGAGTCTTCTGTTTCGGAATTATCAGTCTTAATTCCTATATCCGGATCAGTATTCTCCTGTTCAACGGGAGGCTGGTTGAAAAGATCATCAATACTAACCTGATCTTCGGAATATAATGGAATAACTGTTATTATAAATAAAACTATTAGATAAACAGGTAACCGAAAACCTGTTTTTTTTATATCTATCATGAGTTAACGGCTTACTCTTTCGATGTAGGCCCGGGTAAAAACCATATCCGGAAGTTTCATGAAGGAGGCCTTTTCCACTGAAATAATAGTTCGTTGATGTTCAAAACTGCCATTAACCTCTTTGCCCCGGAGTTCATCCTGAATTACAATCTGAGAAGGGACATAACTTTCCGCGACCCGGGTGTATAAGGGAATTGCTGTTGTACGCATGTGGCGGCCCGAAAGGCTGTAGTCTTCAAACTTACGGACAAGATTATTCTGATCAATCCATATCTTCATTTTTGGAAAACTGACATTGTCCGTAACAGCCTCAAGATCGTATATATCGGTTTGATAGCTTCCCAGCTGCCCCATGGTATGACCAACAATACGGTAGTCTTCTGCCAAAGTGGATTTTGTAAAATCTGAGTTACGAACATTACTGCTTTGAAACCTGTCCCGTGCACTTATGACAGTAAACCTTCGGGGTACGGGGTCGTAAAGCCACATTTTGTCTTCCCTTCGCAAATAACCCTTACCTTTATCACTAATCGGTTCCATAATAATTATTGTAAAGGTGTCTTCACTATCCCGCCTGAACATTGTTGTTTTAGTCCTGCTTGTCCCCTGTCCCGGACGAAAATCGGTAATAGTGTACTCCCCGGAAAAATCCATGCCCTCATAACTTACAAGTTTATCCACCCGAAAAAGAATTCTCCGGCTCTCTTCCGGGCTGAATTCATTACTGAATATAAGGGGCGATAATATAAGCAAAACAGAAGTAAAGAGGGTAAATATATTTAAGTTTAGTTTCATTTTTATCTCCATTTAGACTGTAGACCAGCACTTATACTTCAGCTACTTTCCACGTCTGAGCGCTTCTACAGGACTTAAACGACCAGCTCGCAGGGAAGCCTGAAGGCTGCCCAATATACTTGCTCCTGCTACCAGTGCAATTATTAATAATATCCCCCAGGGAGGCAAAAGCCAATACAACCGACCCTGAGTCAGAAAAAGTGTACTTACCATATTGGGTGGAAAGCTGGCAAAATTTCGAATAATCTCCAGTACTCCTATACCCAGAAGCATTCCTAATATAACCCCTGTAAAACCTAAAAACACAGATTCTATAAGAAAAGAGAGTATTATTCGGATACGCTGCATTCCCAGAGCACGGAGAGTACCTATTTCGCGGGTACGTTCCCACACTATCATTGTAAAGGTATTACCAACCCCAACCATTACAATACCTAAAAACATAAAAATAACTACACCAGTAATAATTGTTATCGCCTGGATAAGATCTCTTATCTCTTCAAGCTGGGCACTTACACCGACAACACCGTACTCAAGGTTATCCCGCTTCTTTCGAGCCTGGTTTGCATAATCATCCCGAGTCTCCATTACACTAAATACAGGCAGAGTATTTTCAAGTTCCAGAGTCAGCTGCTGTGCTGCTTCTGCCTCGTTACTCAGAGGGTTGCGAAGATACACTCCAATCTCATTCACCCTGTCTAGTGGAGCTTCCCGCAGACGGTTAAGGGTATATCGATGCACATAAGTCTGATACCCGAAGAATGATGATTCGGAAAAAATTCCACTAACTATAAGCCCGGCAGTATTAATATGACCCCGATCACTGCGTATTGAAACAATAAGCTCATCTCCTACTGCAATTTGAAGCTGATCTGCAGTGGTAGATGAAATTAGTACAGAATCCTCATCTCCTGCTAAAGGGACAGACCCTTCAATAAAATTAAACCCATTTAAAAAAGGTCGTTCCAGATCCCACTCGACACCAACCATGCGCCGCTGCTTTATGTAATAACCGGAAAAGAAAAGTTCAATGTTATTAAAGTCATAGTAGGTACTGCGTCGTGAGTATCCTAAAACCGGAATATCACTGGTTTCCAGATGAAGAATAGATTGTACAACCTCTTCGGGATTCTCTATTAAAGAGGATCCATTACCTCTGTAACCCATGACTACAATGTTACCTGCAAAATAGCGGCTTGCTTTTTCATACAGAGCTATACGCATTCCAAGGACTACGCCTAAAACAATAGTAAGTACAGCTGTAATTACTACAAGAGCCATTAAAAGAACCCTGTAACGCTTTTTATTCCTGAAAAAATTGCGCTTTGCAGTAAAAATCAAAGATATCATTCAGCCATTGCCTCAACAGGACTAATACCAAGAGCCCGTTTTAGAGGATACAGCATAGAAACAACTGTAAGAAGAAATGCAGCAGTAAGATGAAGAATAATACTCTCTACTGTAATATCACCCCTTACTGCTTTCCCCCCAAAAAGTATTTTAATATACGGATTGTCAATAACTATTCCTTCTGCATTTAACCATTCAAGACCAAAACTCCCAAGAAAAATCCCAATTAGTGCACTGCCGAAAACAACCAGGAGAGTTTCTATAAATATCATTACAGAAACTCTTATTCTGGTAGCACCCATTGCCCGAAGACTGCCTATCTCTCCGGTACGTTCAAGAACAGAAAGAAGAAGTGCATTTGTAACAATAATTACGGCTCCAAAAGAGACAAAAATTAGTCCAATATTAAACATAAGCTGCAGAAACCAGGCTAAACGGGCACTCCCACCTACACTGGCACTCCAGTCGCGAATTAAATAACCACTCTCTTCATTGAAACCTGCATTAGTCAGAGCTCTGTTAACTGCATCTATGTCACCACGCTTATTTAAAGAGACAAGAAGAAAATTCCAGGCATCAGACTCAGTATTTTGATTATTGGCAGATATAATGCTATTATCTGATTCAAATTTAGCACTTGTACCACCAGTATCACTGCCGAAAAGAGCCATAGGGTCTATACCCGAAGAACTACTCTCTTCTTTGCTGCCATCCATGTTAAAAGAAAACAGAGAATCGAAGTCAGATTCAAAGACAGTCTGTTCCTCCTTAGAGATAGAAGAATTATCTCCGGAATTATCAAGATAACCGTTCAGAGCCCTGGCTGTTCCTGCATCGACCAGTACTACTGTATTAAGAATTTTATCGCTTACAGGATAACTAATTATACCCCGAAGAGGCACTTCCCTTAGGGTAAAGCTGCGTCCTAAACCAGCCGCTAAAAGAACATTTTCTCCTATTAACTTTTCAGCATCTTTCCATCCATGAAGCTGAACTACAATTCCAGGCTCACCGGTCTTAGGTAAGCGTCCTGCTTCTAATTTAAGATTGGGGATAAGTTGCAGGTAAGCGTCAAAATCTACACCAAAAACAAGGGAATTCTGCTTTATCCCGCCAATTTCAACCCTGGCAGCAGAGGAGATTAACCCGGCAGCAGAACGTACAGAAGGTAATGATTCTACCCTGGAAAGTACACCCGAAAAATCTACCAATGTGGGAGGAATAAGATACTGACCCACTAAAAGCTGATCCGATCCAAAAACTGTAAAATTATTTTTATCCTTAGAACTGATAGTAAGGTCTCCTGTTAAATTTTCGGCGTAGAACGAATAAAGAGCATTTATGGTTCTATTAAGCACTGCATTACCAATAACCAGTACTGCAAATACACTAACAATAATAATCATCATCGGAGCAAGGCGTCGCAAGTTACGAAGTACATTTCTAAGGGCAAATATAAATAACATTATTTTTTCTTCATGGCCTCCCTGATTTTAGCCATGGATTTATCATTGGACTTAATCTGCTCCAAAAACTGAAGGATAAAGGCCAGAAAAATAGAAAGAAAGAAAACTGCAAAAAGGACTATAACAGCTGTTTTTTTATAACTTCTTTCAAATTTTTCAATAGTAAATTGAGCCTGAAAAATAAAGGGGTTGCTCTCAATTTCAAAAAAATTAAACTCACCCTGGAGGATTTTAAGTGACACCTGATATTCCTTATAATCTCTTACCAAAACCTCTTTAATTTTTTCATAAGGTATTTCTACAGTTAAAAGATTGTTATAGCTTGAAACTACCATTTTAAGTTTGGGTGTTATATCCAAAAGTATTTTTTTATTCACATTTTCAACAAGTGCTATTAAAAACGCAATAGCCATATCTGGATTTTTATCCATGAAAGTAATATTAGACTCAGTAACCTTCAAAACACGAGATCCTTCATCCAATTGATCCCCAAATAAAGTCTGGTTTTTTACTAAATACTGTCGTACAATATTAAGAGCTTTCTGCTTATCCCCATCTGGAGAAATATCAACCATTTCATTCGCACTATAGCCCAATTCCTTATAACCTGCTTTTTGCAGGGAAGAAAGAATAATGGAAGCATTAAAAAAGTTTTTTAGGGGATCATAACCTGTAATAATAATTTTACTTATTGGATTAATTTTAATCTCCACATTTGCTTCATAAAGCTGTGAATCTAAAGTCTTATTCAACTGGTAGGAGGGATATATAAAGTACCCTGCTCCAAGTATTACAAGAGCTGCCAGTATTGTTCCCAATATCAATTTACGGTGTTTAAGCAGTACTATAAACAGATCA
>JAJRQE010000263.1 GCA_024280415.1 Spirochaetota bacterium
AACTGATATTCATGACTCATTCCTGCAGATGCGTTTTTTATTAGTTTGTAATAACTGTCTTTAACTATCTGAACCTGCTGAACCAGGCTTCCAAAATTCTTGACCATATCCTGCTTGTAGAGACGTAGAAATTCGTCATGAGCCTCTTTAATAGTGGAATCTGTTCGATCCGCTTTTTTAAGCTCTGAAATAACTTCTTCAATGAAGCGCTTGAAATCTTTTACCCTGGAGAAATTCTTCTTGATAAATTTCTGGGCCTTCAGAATAGTTTGAATAGAATCTCTGAACTGGTCACTATTTGTAAGCAAGTATTCAACTTTTTCTATATAATTGCTTTCAGTAACCTTCCCTGTAAAGCTTAGCAGAATCTGTTTCTGATCTGTTACAGTTGGTAAAAGAGTATCAAAGCCATCGACCGTATCATTCATGGTGGTCAATGAGCCTATGAAATGATCTGCTATATAACAAATACTATCTGCCAGATCAAAGTCGTTGATGTTCCAGTCAACCTTACGGCCTGTGTGGGATTCAATCTCAAGATCCATGAGCAACTGTACTGCCTGATTCTTCTGTGCAGCTGTCAGTACCGCTGTAATAGATTTAAATGATGCCAATTTAAATTTGGTCGCATTGGTAAATGCATCATGAATACCGTTTTGCTCATGAGAAAACCAAGTATCACCGTTGTACTTAACTGAAAGACGACCCGCCCTGAAAAGTGCAGCAAGAGTGGATACAATGATTCCAAATGAATAACCCCAAGGAGCTCCTGACAAATCCAACTCCAGTGTTTTGCCGTCAACATACCGGCTTTTTATTTTTGCATTAATCTCTTCAACCACTTTTAAGTGGTCTCCGGTAAAGTTCCCATGACTGTCGAAGAATTTAAAATCATTACTGGAGAAAAGTCGGCTAAGGGCTTCTTTACGACTGCTAAAGATTTTAGGGACCAGTCCTTCGGAGAGGCCTGAGGTAAGACGCTTGGTGTAGATATTTTTAATCAGCTTACCTTGGATTTCGTTGATTGTCCCTTTAAAACTGTCTGCATTCAGTAAGTGTTCATCAAACATGTAAATCAGAGATCCGTTACGATATGCGTTTTCAATTCCTACCCGGAGCTCTTTTTCTTTTTCTTCACGGATAATTGAGAAGTCACGGATAATCTGTCGCTTCGTCGGTTCAGATTCATTGGAATACTTTTCTTCCACATAGTTGTAGCGGCTGACTTCACCAATCAATTTATCGATCAAAGAGAAATATTCGTTATTCGGTACCAGTGTAATAAGATCCTTCTGATACTGGGTTTCCAATTTGAGGTTCTCAATAAAGTCCTGTCTATTTTCGCTGATATTAAAAAGGCTGAAAACAGTCATTTTTAGATGCTTACTACCAGAACTGGCAAGTTCGTCATCCTGGTCGGAAAATACGCTGAACTTAAAGCTGTCCGTGCCGTTATTGAATGTAGCTACCGGCGTAAAGAGCTTATAGTCCTTAATATTATTAATCAGGGAGCGTTTCTTGCTAAATAGTTCAACATCGAAGTCTTTCATTTCTTCAAGAAGTTTGCCCTCGAGATCTGATGTAATTTTATAGTTGTTATTTGACAAGAGCAGAACTTTAGCTTCAAGAAGAAGTAGAAGTGCTTCCTCAACTACTGGTTTAATATCGTAATAGGTTTTTATATCGGAAATGTAACTCTTGGTAATGTTTTCCACAGTCGGTGAAACCACCTCAGAATCCGACAATAAATGGATCGTCTTTAACAGTTCTTCACCATCCAGGGGGCTATTCTGTTTCTTAAGGATTTTCCTGGCAGTGTCATACTTATTCACTAAACCAATAGGGGGAGCCGTCTGAGCCTCTGAACAAATAGAGTAGCCTGTTGTAAAGTTATACAGCCCTTTCTCTCGCATATGTTTACGAAGAACGTCAAAGGTTGTAATAATCATCCCTCGAGCAGCAATCTGTGTAGCCACCAACGCATTGGAACTAAACAGGAACTTCTGCAGAATATCAAACTGATATTTATGGAACGGGTAATATGTAATAAAATCCTCAGCGTTAGTAGTTTTTGTAGGGAAAGCTGATTTTAGGTTTGTAGCATCAGAAACCAGACCTTCATTCTTTTTGTAAAAGGCAATCAACATTCGACTCCCTTCTTCTGTTTTTTGCAATAGCCGGTTTCGAATAATGATATTGACTTCAGTAGATTCAAGATGGATTTTCGTTTTGAAACGGTCCGTAACTTTTGTCAGCTGACTACGGTTTACATTTGCATTATTGATGACATCATCAAGTTTTTCCTGAGCAATAGCAATTGTCCATACTTTCTTACTAATACTCGATAAGGCCTCACTAATCCCTTCAAGATCCAGAAGAGTAAATTTCCTCTGACTTATAGCCTCACTGGCCTCATCAAATATAAAAACGAGCGTTTCTTCAGGCCTATATTTGAGATATTTTTCAAGCTCTACCTTAAACTTACTCGCTGAAAATTTTTCAATTGCTGAACTATATACACTATAGGTCTCAGAGTAATCAGCCTCACTGTACTCCATTTCAAGAAACACTCTACGCATAACTTTGGCAACCTGACGATTACTGACTTTCACATGATCCCAATCCTGATTTTCTATATCTTTGACAATAGCTTTAAACTCATCAAGTTTACCATCAATAAGGAGATCGAATTCCATGTAACCATATATATCATCCCTGAATCCGAGAGCTTTAAGCAGATTGGCAAACAGAGTAAACGCCAGTCCAATATCTGTATTTTGTTTGGCAACATCCAGAAAGATGACCCTACTGTTAATGGCTTCCAGATTTCTGATAGAGTTTTCAATCAGACTTTCATCTGACACACCCTTTAGTCTGGGAATGAACCTATCCCTGGCAGGAGTTCCCATAATGACAGGATTTTCAATAATGTATCCCAACATTTTACCAAAGTAAGATTTCCCTGACCCATAAAACCCCGATAACCAGACACCGGTCTCCTTTATATTGGTAGTAAACTGATTTGTAAAATTATAGAGATGCTGCCCAATACCTTCAGTGACAATATATGATTCAATCTCTTGCTTGATCTCAAGTTCAGAACTATCTTCCAGGTCAATGACATTCTTAATATCTTCCTGAAGATCAATTTTTAATATTTCACTTATTTTACTCATATAATTCCCCTTATTTTACCAATATACAACGGTACTTCGATGCAAGTTTAAAGTTTAAGAAATAAAGATCCTCATCTTCGATTTTTGAAGGATAAAATACTACCAGTGGATGTGGTAGATTCATAATAGTTTTATGTTCCATGATATTTACATTTTCTATTCCCGTCCCATAAAGAGAACCTGTTCTAACCAGAAATGGAATCAGATCGTTTTGGCAGGCCTTTTCAATCTCATCAATGATTAAATCAAACAAATCAGTAGAAGGATCATTAGAATGAAACACCTTATGCGGTGTGGTTTTAAAATCATTATAGTAGTTCTTGAAGGCATCCCATCCATCTTCGTCAATATACGAAACAAGCAACTTGCTAACGTCTATAAACATTGCTTTCTCCACATATAGCTCTTTTGCTTTCTCTATATATAAAAGCTCTTCACCTGGCGGATAGGAGAAAATAATACTGTTACCCCCATTAGCCTGCTTACGCAGTTGATCCTGGTTTTCAATATTATATTGTAGATCTTCAAATTGCTGCTTATGATCAGTTATATAAGACATCGTTAATTCCTTTATAGTCATGGACTAATTCAATATTCAAAGCTGATCCAGTATAATTCATGTTAAA
>JAJRQE010000264.1 GCA_024280415.1 Spirochaetota bacterium
AGAAAAAGCTATGGAAAGCTCCCTGGCATAGGCTATATCACTTTCACGGATCATTGCAGTAAAGGATCGTGAAGTTGAAATATTAACGGTCACTGCAATTACAGCACCTCCAAGAATAATAATCACCATAAAGCTGACCATGATCTTGTATATCAATCGCATTCTCACTTATGGACACCTTCCTCCGCCAGTTTATACCCTACCCCCCAGACTGTGAGAATATAGGTAGGTTCTGAAGGTACAGGTTCTATTGCTTTTCTTATATTTTTAATATGAACATCAATCGTGCGTTCATAACTCTCATAGGATGCTTCCTGAAGGACCGCAAGAAGATCCCCTCTGGTAAAAACCCTTCCCGGACTCTTAAGCATTGAGTGCAGCAGTTCAAACTGTACCATTGTAAGCTCTATACTTTTTCCATCTCTTTTAAGGGATCGCTTTGTTACATCCATCTCCAGATCCCTGTACTTTATATTTTCCAATGCCATTTTATTCAGATCTCCGTCTTTTCCTGTTCTTCTCAGAACAGCCCGAATTCTGGCGGCAAGCTCCTTCATACTAAAAGGTTTGACCATATAATCATCGGCACCAATCTCAAGACCCATCAGCTTATCATTTTCTTCAGCCCTGGCTGTAAGCATAATAATGGGTACTGCAGATGTCTCCCGAATACGTCTAATGACATCTATTCCATCTATTCCCGGCATCATGAAATCCAGGATTATCAGATCATATACATCCTCCCGAAACATTTTGAGAGCAGAAATTCCATCTTCTGCTCCTGCTGCCTCAAAACCTACAGCTTCCAGATAATCAATAATCATTTTCTGAATTTTTGTTTCATCATCTACAACAAGTATTCTGGACATAATATTCACTACCCCCTGGGTGATCGGTACTCAAGTATATAGGATAATACAGAAGTGTAAATATAGTATGAATCAAGGATGAAAAATTTATTTTAGACTGGCTTTGACAATACCTATATTTCCGCCAAACGTAAGCTGCTGATCTGATATTTCAATATCAAAGGTTTTCAGGAATGATAAAAGACCACCTGCGTCCATAAATTTAAGATAATTTCTGTAGTGACTGCCGCCGACCAGTTTTTCAATATAATGGACAGATTTCCTTCCAATATTACTGTAAAGAGAATTCTTCCCCGGAAGTGTATAATCAGCTATAAGAATAGACCCCTCATTCTTTGTCACCCTGATCATCTCCAGAACAAGCTCTCTGCTTGTCTCAGGAGCAACCTCATGAAGAGCAAGAGTTATAGTAGAAAGGTCAAATAAATTATCTTCCATCGGAAGGCTGGTTCCATCAGCATGGAGGCAGCCGAGATTACGTTTCGCTGCCACAGCCAGCATTGCAGGAGACAGGTCGACCCCTGTATACAAAGCCCCTGCTTTCCTGAACCGCTCTCCCTGAGCTCCTGTACCGCAGGCAACTTCAAGGACTCCTGTACCACTGGTAACTCCGCTCATTCCAACAATAGTTCTCCTCATTCTCCAGAGAACCGGTTCCAGCACAAAATCATAGTATGATGCCATTGAATTGTATTCACTAACTGCCATATAAAAAATATAAGATAATTTTAACCATTTAGCTATAAAATATGCTTAATAAAGTTTTTTTCCTTTTTTGGGGGGAAAGGTATAAAAAACTTGAGACCCAGATAGACAAGAATAGCCGAGCAGCAACCGAAGGTTGCGACTGGCTTTGATTATTCCGTCCGGATTCCGACAGTCAAAGCAAGGATCAACCTGTCTGAATATATTTCCCGTACTTCTGCGAGCCTTAAAAAGCTGCATTACGAACCATTTAGGGATTATTATGAGGGTGTAATCAAATATAAGGATATATGGATTATATGCATCCAGAACGAGAGGAAAATGGATAGAATATCCGGAAATTATAAGACATGCAGCAGCACAACAGGAAAACTCTGAAAAGACTATTGATGATGAAGAGAGTGAAATTCCAGACAGAGCTTCAAGAAAAAAATGAGGTACAGCGCAAAAAACTTAAACCTTTTCCATTTTGTCTATCAATTCCTCCAAAGATAAAACAGCTATTTTTGAACTTGTATCCGATACTGCATATGGTACAACCAAATTACCGCTGTGCACAATCCCTCCGCAGGAGTATACAACATTTGGTACATATCCATTCCGCTCGCTTTCATCAGGCCAGAGAAATGGAGTTCTCAAAGCAGCAATAATTTTGGATGGGTCTTCCGAATCAAGAAGGAGCGCTCCCATACAGTATCGTCTCACCGCACCAACACCATGGGTAAGCAGAAGCCAACCGGAACCAGTTTTAATTGGAGAACCATTATTTCCCACCTGAACAAGTTCCCAGGGGAGTTCAGGTAATCGAAGGAGTTTGGGGTTATCCCATTTATAGATATCATCCGAAAACATAATAAATATATTTTCATTGTTCTGCCGGGAGATCATGACATACTGATCATTTATCTTCTCAGGGAAAAGTGCCATCCCCTTGTTCTGAGCACCTGACCCTTCGAGAAGACTGACCCGAAATTTATTAAAATCCCCGGTCTCTATTAATTTAGGGAAAATTTCCACACCGTTATAGCCTGTATAGGTAGCATAGTATGTACCATCCTCAAACCTTACAAACCTTGCATCTTCAAGACCCAGTTTTTCATTCTCGACAACAGGAAAAATTGTACGTGAAGAAATCTCTGTATCCTTATTAAAGATAATCTCGTATGCAGAATCACTGATATGTTTAATTTGTCCCTGATCAAGAAATTGACTTTTTTTTTCTATAGTTATATCCCCATTGCTCTTTATTGTTCCTTCTTCGAACAATATAGAAGAAATATGCCCCTCTCCAACAGCTCTAAAACTCTGAATAAACTTAAGATCTCCTTCCATAGTATCACTCTGATCGGGATGCGGGACCATTGAAGGATTAAACAGAGCAGCAGATGCTACAGAATATTCCATAGTAAAGTATGCACCTATTAGAAGCTTTCTGTTTTCAGTAGAGTTTCCAATATATCCTGATTCATTCATTGCCGCTTGAAAATGATCTTTAAAAACACTTACAATATCTCTGTGTCGATCAGAAAAAAGATCAAGTATATCAACAAGAAGTTCCTTAACTTTCTCTTCTGATAAAGAAGATATTCTGTCGATTATTTTAACTGCCCTTTCATTATTATGTGGATAAAAATATCGGGTGATAACCCTGCTGCTATCGGGTAAAAACTCAAAATCCGGTTTTTCAATGTTTATCATAGTTCTATTCTCTTCCCTTCAATCTTACCATCTAATATTATAATCAACAATTACCCCTTAAGACCACTAAAAGAAACACCCTCTATATAATATTTACTGAATATAAAAAACAATACCATAACAGGAATGGCATTAAACATCGCGCCGACAAGTACAAGGTTCATTGATGAGACATACTGCTGCTGGAAAGCCATAAGAGCAACATTCAGGGTCCACATACTCACTTTACTTAGATAAAGCAGTGCATCCATAAAATTATTCCACATGGATTGAAACTTCAAAATAAATAATGTAAGAAGTGCCGGTTTCGAAAGAGGAATAACTACATTCCTGAAAATATCTAAATAACTTGCTCCATCGATTGTACAGGCCTCTTCAAGCTCTGCCGGAATTGATTTAAAGTACTGGGTAAGAAGGAATAAACCAAAAGCTTCAACAGAACCAGGTAGAATAAGAGCCCAATAAGTATTGATAAGATGAAGTTTTGCCATAAAAACATATTTCGGAACAAGAGTCACTATCCCCGGAAGCATCATGGAAGAGAGCATGAAGGTAAAAATTATATTTTTACCTCTAAATTTTAAACGTGCAAAGGCGTATCCCCCCATGGCACAAAACAAAACCTGCAATATTGCAGTTACAGTTGCAAGAAAAGCTGTGTTGAACAACCATCTGGGAAATGTTCCTCCACTTCCAAAATCTGTATTCCAGGTTTTAACCCAGTTCTGCCATAACCAGTTTGCAGGAAAGAATTTCGGCGGCCAGGCTATAATTTCCGCATTTGTTTTTAGTGTACCCATAAAAGAAAGAACAAAAGGAGCAAAAAGAACTACCGATATGAACAATAAAATAATATATCTTAACCCGATAATGGCCTTTGCATCTATTGACAGTCTGTTTTTTAATAGAACTGTTGTTTCCATATTAATACTGCTCCGTTTTGTCTTCAATAAGTTTTCTTTGTATATATGTCAGGGTAAATATTACTATTGCAAGAATGAAAGCCATTGCAGCCCCGTATCCGGCTCTTATAGGTCCGTTTATACCAAGTGTTTCTGTATATATCTGATAAACAGGAACCAGAGTGGTATCAAGAGGACCGCCTGATGTTGCCAGTCTTACATAATCAAACATCTGAATACAACCCATAGTACCAAGAACAACAACAAGTGTTGTAATTGGTGCCAGCATAGGCAGGGTTATTTTCCAGAACTGTGTCCAGGGGGAGGCTCCATCAATAGATGCTGCTTCGTAAATCGATGTAGGAATATTAACCAGTGCGGCAAGAAACATAATCATGAATGTAGGAGAAGTAGTAAAAATGGCCAGTATCATTACTGCAAAAAGAGTAATACTCGGTCCATGAAAATACCATTTCTCATATGCGATATCACCTCCGAAGGCTCTTGCAATTAACTGAAAAAGACCATCCGGTTTATTAAGCCATTCAATACTCTTCCACTCTGCTCCGAATAATCCTGCGATATTATCAAAGAGCAGGTTTATGTATCCTGTCTTCATAAAAAGCCACATGAAAATTATAGAAATAACTACAGAGGATGTAACACTGGGAGCATAAAAAAATGTTCTAAAAAATCGTTGACCCGGAATAGGTTTATAGAGGACAACCGCCATAAAAACAGCAAGAAATGTCTGTGTAAATACTACAATAATTGTATACCATATAATATTTAAAAACCCCCGTCTGAAATCACTGGACATAAAAGCCTTTGCATAGTTCTTTAAACCTACAAACTCCGGGCTCTGAAACATATTCCAGCTATGAAGACTTATATATAATGCAAATGGGGTATTACCTTAGCTCCTCCTGTGTTATTATCCAGATATGAAGCCTATAGTGTCAAATTATACGAAATTAATTGCAGGTAGGGATTACCCGAGTAACTACCGTGAATTTGTAGCTATGTTCCCAGATAATGAGGC
>JAJRQE010000265.1 GCA_024280415.1 Spirochaetota bacterium
GATCAGTATCTGCTTCATAATTAATTTTTAACTCATCCTTTTCTGTAAGACTGTAACTAACTTTAATTTTTAGATTTCCTGGATATCCTTCTTCTCCATCTGGGCTTAAATAAGATAATTTCAGAGTAGTTTCACTAGTTTGATAATTCCAAATAACCTTATCAAACCCCTTTCTACCGCCATGAAGATGATTTTTTCCATTATTTGCAAACAATTTATATACTTTCCCATTTAATTCAAACTCTGACCCGGAAATACGGTTACCATAACGGCCTATAACCGCACCAAAGTAGGGGTGTTCTCTTAAATAGTTATCCATAGTATCAAATCCAAGGACAATATCTGTGAGTTCAGATTTTTTATCTTTCACTTTTATTGAGGTTATAATACAGCCGAAGTTTGTAACCTTTATTTCTGTTCCATTGCTGTTTTTTAGGGTAAACAGGGATACCTCTTTGTTGTTAATTGACCCGAACTTTGATTTTATAATTGCCATATTGTTTGCCTTTATGGGTATTGTGTTTCTTTTCCAGCCAGAGTTAATAAAAAAATACAATAAAAACTAAATATTTAAAAGCATCAATTACTTTTTCCCAGTACTAATGGATAGAAGCAAAAACCAGTATCAGGGAGTAGAAGATGAACAGTTTGAATTCGATTCTCATGGAGGGCAATCTTACAAAAGATCCGGAATTAAAGAAAACTGCAAAGGGTACAAGTATATGCACCTTTACAGTGGCATCAAATCGTTACTACAAGCAGGATGATGAACAGCAGCAGGAAGTCTCGTTTTTTCCAGTTGAGGTCTGGGCAGGACTGGCAGAAACGTGTAGTCAGTATCTAAGGAAAGGGAGGGGTGTAAGAGTTGTCGGACGCTTAAAGCAGGACAGATGGCAAGATCAGGATAATAAAAATCATGAAAGATTTAAAATTGTCGGGGAACATGTTGAATTTAAACCACTGTTTATGAAAAACGGGAAAGAAGGTAAGGGTGATGCTAAATCAGATAATAATGATACCAGCTCATCCGAAGATGACCTGCTGGCGGCAGTCTGAGCTTTTAATCCGGTTTCCGGGGGATCATTCCAGGGTGCTCCCCCCCCTAATAGACAGGAATTAATAGTATAGATTTACAGAATACCCTTTCCGGAGTTGTATGGGTTTTCTCATTGTCAAGCACCCCTATAGCTATTTTTAAGTTCTGGAAAAATTTGAAATTACTCCTTTTTTAAAATTACAGTAAAAAATTTCTAAAATATTCCTCAATTTTTTTATCTAAAAATGTGGCAATAGGTACTCCAGCCCAACAAAGAGAGGTTGCAATTCTACCTTTGTCAATGGAGAAAGGTAGGTGTTTTCCTTTGCGCTCATTGGAATATCAGTTAATACTGTAAAAGATTATTATCAGGTTCTGGAGGATACATAAATTGGTCTAAGGGTTCCTGCCTTTGGCAGAAGCAGGAGAAAAATTATTTCTGCTCTGCGATTTATTATATGTGATCTTGGAATGCGTAATGCATTGGCAGAACCCCCGATTATTGACAGTCTTATTAAATTTGATGCCGGGTCTCTGTTTGAACAGTTTGTAATGATTGAATTGTTCTATCGTTGTCAGTATCTGGGACAGGCCTATAAACTTTCAACATGGAGAACCAATACTGGAGCTGAAGCCGCCACCTTTGGAGGAGGTTGTGGGTTTTTCTTTTATTGTTATAAGTTGATAATAATGGTATAATTATAGAAGAATTTTCGCAGAATAATAGTATGGAGATAAAATGCAAATTAAATCATCAACTACTTTAAGAAATAATTATGGGAGTATATCCTCTTTAGCACATCAAACCCAGGATCCAATTTTTATAACAAAAAATGGTGAAGGTGATCTTGTTGTCATGAGTGTTGAGGCCTATGAAGAGCGGAACAAAGTGTTAAAGCATCGGGAGGTCGTGTTAGAGGCTGAATTTTCCCGGCTTTCAGGTGAAAAAACTTTTACTATTGATGAAATGAAAAATCGGCTAAAAGAGTTCTATGTAAGTGCTAAAGTATAAAGTTGAAATACTAAGTCCGGCAGCAAAAGATATAGAAAGAATTGCTGAATATTATCTAAGGATGGTTGGCTCTTTATCAGCTGAAAAAATAACAGATAAACTTCTTGATACTATCCAGACTCTTGAAGATAACCCTTTTGCTGGAATGGAACACCCTGATACAATATTATATAAACAAAATTACCGTAAGATAATCGCTGGAGAATATATTTGTGTTTACAAAATAATAGAAAAGAGAGTTTTCATTTATCGGGTTGTTCATGGGGCAACTGATTATCCAAAATTGTTTGGGAAAGAATGAGTAGAAGATGACCTGCTGGCGGCAGTCTGAGCTTTCAATCCGGTTTCCGGGGGATCATTCCAGGGTGTTCCCCCCTAATCGACAGGAATTAATAGTATAGTTTTACAGAATACCTTTTCCGGAGTTGTATGGTTTTTCCCATTGGTAAACACGACTATAGCTGTTTTAAAGTTCTGGAAAATTTGAAATTACTTCTTATTTTTTAATTACAGTAAAAAATTTCTAAAATATTCCTCGATTTTTTTATCTAAAAATGTGACAATAGGTATTCGTAACGGGGTATTGAAGTTGAAGAAGAAAAAGTTGAGTCATATAGAAATTGAAGCCGCGGTGAATGGAATAAGAAAAAAGTATAATGACCTTCTTGTGGAGTATATGAAGCCCCGGTTTCTCAGGGATTCTTTTGAAGACCGCTATATTGAAGCTCTCAGGGCAAGAATGGATATGGGTAATTTCATTTTTGCAGAGATTGTTGTCGTAAGTAAAATGTTAAAGGATGAAAAAGAGAAACAGCAGAGGCTTCAGATCAGAAAATATGAGCGGGAGCATTCTTCGAAGAGGGCATCAGATGATACAAGGAGTATAGCAGATCGTATTTTCGATGAAAACAGGGATAAAATACGGAAATACCAGGGTGTGGGGCTTGATGATCCTGATGCTTTTGAAATAAATAAGCTTTACGGTGCACTTAAGTTCTTTGAGATTAGTTACTGGCCTGTAATGGAGAAAATTTTGCGAAGAATTTACCCCTCCAGGTATTCCGGTCCCAGAGTGGGAATGGAGACCAGATTGTTTGAGATCACCATACCGGGTCCCGATGGATTTCCTCCGGGACTAATAAAGCTCCGAACCATCCTTGGCCGTTCACCGAGAGAATATTCATCTCTCCAGAGGGAAATCCAAAGGTGTATGCTCGATGCATCTTTTCTTCTGCACGATCTAAGCGAGGAGTTGCCTACTTTTAAGAATGAGGGAGTTCTTTTAAAAGGTGAAGATAAAGCAGTAGAAGAAACTATTGAATATGTGCATACTGTACTGGAAGATTTTAGGCTCATGGATCTAAAAGAATCGAGGCTAAAGGAGAAGTAAAATGGGCATTGAAGTAAATGTTACAAAAGATAATTTTGAAGCTGAAGTTATTAAATCTGATATACCGGTAATAATAGATTTTTGGGCAGAGTGGTGCGTACCCTGTAAGATGATTGGACCTGTTCTTGCAGAAATATCAGACGAGTATAAGGGGAAGTTAAAAGTTGCCAAGGTGAATGTGGATGAAGCAGGAGAACTTGCCTCGGAATACAGTATAGTCAGTATTCCAACTCTGCTGCTTTTTAACAAAGGTGAGGTTGTAAAACAGCAGGTCGGGGCTGTTTCCCGTCAGGTTATTGAGGAAATGTTTAAGGATCTGGTCTAATTATCCTAGTTATATTCCTCATCAGAGTTATTACTTCCAAAACTGGATCCGCTTGTGGGTACTATATGCCAGTCAGGTGAGCTGTCTGTGTCCGTAAACAGTAATGACCGACACATAGATCTGGTTGCTGTTGAATCTTCGGGATCAATAGCATCTTCAGGGGCTATAAAGTCCCCTGTAGATATCCATCCTCTAAGTTCGGATAGCCTGTCAGCTCTGATCATAACTGAAAGGCTTCCAAATCCCCTGTATTTTTCATCCGAAACGGAAGTTCTGTTGCTGTACAGTACTCCATCAATAAGAGTTCCACCTGGGTTTGTAAAGAGTGTAATTGTTCCGTTGTTACCTGAAAGTCCTGTTCCTCCTTCCACCCATAGATCCCATGCTTCGGGAGTAACATTGAGTCCTCCTGAACTTGTTTTTAAAATGGTTTCGTCAACTTCTTCTGCTGTTCCTGATGGTTTAAAATGTATCACCAGGTAATCTCCCTCTTCCACCTCGATAGGAGGAATGATTTTTCTTTGAGCCCAGTTTGTGTCAATCCCTTCAAAAAGAGATAAACCTGCAGTATTACCGGGACTCAGTACCCTCAGTTCAACTTTATCCGGGTTGGTTGAAGACCCCTGGGTAGTAAATTCATTAATTATAATTCCCGGCAGATTCGAA
>JAJRQE010000266.1 GCA_024280415.1 Spirochaetota bacterium
AATATTGGAGGTTAGCTGATGGCTAAAGGTATAACAAATCCGGTAGAATTAAATATGGAGCCCAATTCCGAAATAATAATATATCTGACAGCAAACAACGAAACACGCATACAAACCTGCTTGCAGGATGAAACAGTCTGGCTTACTCAGGAGCAGATGGCAAATCTTTTTGGAAGAGGGAGAACAACCATAACCGAACATATCGGAAATATCTTTAAAGAAAATGAATTGGATGAAAAAATGGTGTGTCGGCTTTTCCGACATACCACTAAACACGGTGCACTATAGTGGTATAATCTATTATGTGTATAACTATTCCTATAAAGGTGATTTTAGGGCTATAATGTGAATAGTAGTGCTCATAAGGTGGTCAGTATGGATTATGATATGATGGCAGATGATGATATTATTAAAGATATGGCGGAACAATTCGAAAAGCTTCGTATAAGAAAACAAATAAAAGAAACGGATATTGAGGAAACCTCTGGTATTTCAAGAAGGACTCTTTATAATTTTCGGCAAGGTACAACTGCAATAACCCTGAAAAGTTTTATCCGACTATTACGCGGAATTGGTGAGCTGGATCGACTTCAGACACTATTATATGATCCAAAGGAGTACAGTCCTATAAGCGGGTCAGAAAAGGTGCTTCCCAAGCGTGTTCGTGGCCGGAGAAGCATTGGCAAAGACTTTAAATGGGGCGATGAAGAATGAGTAATAATGTAAGGGTTACACTTTGGGGAACAACTGTGGGGTATCTCGGCTATTCACCAGGTCAGCAAACTGTGTCCACCTTTGAGTATGATCCTGGTTTTCTGGAATCTGGTATACAAATATCTCCTATACATCTAAGGTATCCTCCTTCTGTATTCAGTTTTCATCAATTAAGTTTTAAGTCATTTAGAGGGGTACCGGGATTCATTGCAGATTCACTGCCGGACAAATATGGGAACCAGCTAATAGATATTTATATGGCAGATAAAAATATTCCGCCATCCGGGATAACTACTCTGGATCGCCTGCTGTATGTATCTGCCAGGGGGATGGGTGCTCTCGAATATCATCCTGGAGAAACTCTTCCCTTGCAGAGAACAGCACTTGATTTGCAGAATCTCTCGGAACTGGCAGAAATGGTTCTTAAAAGGAAAGATAAACTTCACGACAAACTTTTATCTGCAGAAGATCGGGCAGCGGCTTTAACCCTTATCAGGATTGGTTCCAGTGCTGGTGGTGCCAGATCCAAGGCACTGATAGCTCTTTCTTCAAATGGAACTTTGCTTGATGGAACAGTTAGTCATGGGCCGGATTATAGCTATTGGATACTGAAATTCGATAGTGGAGCAAATAAAGACAGGGATAACTCAGACCCTAAAGGGATGCCCGCAGTTGAGTTTATTTACAGTCTTATAGCGAGGAAATCAGGGATAGATATTCCAAAAACAAAATTATGGATTCATGGAGAGAACAGGCATTTCCTGATAGAGCGATTTGACAGGATAGTGAGAAACCGGAAAGTCGATAAGTTGCATTATGTTTCCTGGGCAGGGTTAGCTCATGCTGATCGTGATGGAGTAAATTCCTACGAACAGCTAATTTTACTGGTCAGGCAGTTGAATCTTGGACAGGCGGCTGTTACAGAAATATTTCGTAGAGCAGTATTCAATATTCTTGGAAGAAACCAGGATGATCATACAAAAAATTTTGGATTTCTAATGGATAGATCAGGGCAATGGAGTCTGGCTCCTGCTTTCGATTTAACTTATTCCTATGACCCCTTCGGTCACTGGACAAAAAATCATCAGTCATGGTTAAATAATAAAAATAATAATTTTAAATATGATGATTTGCTGAAGTTTGGCGTCTTTTGTGGTCTTAATACTAAAAAAAGCCATGAAATAATATATCAAATAAAAGATGCTTTTAGTCATTTTTCTGTTTTAGCCTCTGAATATGAGTTGGAATCTAATTTGAGAGAAACTATCGAATCAAATTTAAGGCTTGCTATTGTTCCATTGCAGGCTAAAAAGAATGTGGAGGGGATAATATGAATCATCGGCCAATGTACATGAACGAAAAACCAAAAAATCCTATAAGAGCAGCAAGAGGCACAGTGCTTCGGGCAAAAACATGGGAGGCGGAAGCGGCTCTGCGCATGCTGGAAAATAATCTTGATCCAGAAGTAGCCCTTATTCCAGATGAGCTGATAGTTTACGGTGGTGCAGGAAGGGCTGCCAGAAATTGGAGAGAATACAATAAAATTCATAGTGCACTACAGAGTTTGGCAGTGGATGAAACACTTATGGTTCAGTCAGGAAAGGCTGTAGGAGTACTTAGGACCCATGAACACAGTCCAAGGGTCTTAATAGCCAACAGTAATATTGTTCCTGCCTGGTCTACAGCAGATAACTTTGCAAAGTACGATGCCCTGGGGCTGACAATGTATGGACAGATGACAGCAGGAAGCTGGATATACATAGGTACTCAGGGAATCCTTCAGGGGACATACCAGACCCTTGCTTCCCTTGCAGATATGCACTTTGGCGGATCTTTAAAGGGTAAGTTTGTGTTAACCGGAGGTCTTGGCGGTATGAGTGGTGCACAGCCTCTGGCAATTACAATGGCAGAGGGTATTGCTATTGTTGTAGAGGTTGATCCTGAGAGGGCGACCAGGAAGGTTAGCGAAGGATACTGTGATAAAATGACTGAAAGTCTCGATGAAGCAGTTAAATGGGTTGAAGAGGCGAAGAAAAAAGGTGAGGCAGTATCCATTGCACTTGTAGGAAATACAGCAGTTGTTTTTCCTGAACTCGTAAAAAGAGATATTATTCCGGATATAGTAACAGATCAGACCTCCAGTCATGATCTTCTGGACTATATGCCTATAGGTGATCTTAAAAAGGCAAGAGCCTTAAGGAAAAGTAATCCTGAGGAATTTAAGAAGCTTTCTCTGGAGGCCATTGTACTTCATACCCAGGCAATTATTGATATGCAGTCAAAGGGGGCAATTGCCTTTGATTACGGTAATAACCTGCGGGGACAGGCAGAGCTTGGCGGACTGAATGTGCGGGATGAAAAAGGTAAATTCCTCTACCCTGGATTTGTTCCTGCTTATATACGTCCCCTTTTCTGTGAAGGCCGCGGCCCCTTCAGGTGGGCAGCTCTTTCGGGTAAAGAGAGTGATATTGCAAAACTCGATGATCTAGTTCTGGATATGTTTCCTAATGATGATATTCTTACCCGCTGGATTCGTCTGGCAAGAGAAAAAGTCCCAACCCTTGGCCTTCCAAACAGGGTCTGCTGGCTGGGTCTTGGAGAACGGGCAGAGTTTGCCATACGTATGAATGATATGGTTAGAAGCGGAGAGCTGGAAGCTCCTATAGTTATCGGCAGGGATCATCTGGACTGTGGGTCTGTGGCATCTCCAAACAGGGAGACCGAAGATATGCTTGACGGTAGTGATGCCATAGCAGACTGGCCTCTGTTAAATGCAATGTCCTCAGTAGCCTCCGGTGCAGACTGGGTTTCTATTCATAATGGCGGTGGTGTGGGTATAGGTAAT
>JAJRQE010000267.1 GCA_024280415.1 Spirochaetota bacterium
ATGTTATAAGAGCTCATTGTTTCGACAAACCGGCAATTATAGTTGATACCCATTTTGCAAGGGTTACAGGGCGAATTGGATTAACAGATTCCAAAGATCCGGATACTGTTGAAAAAGATTTAAGACTTATAACAGATTCTGCAATCCAAACAGATTTTTCCATGATTATAAATATTCATGGTAGAAAAGTTTGTAGTGCAAGAGTTCCAGGATGTCAGGATTGTATTTTAAAGGATCTGTGCAGGTATAAGGCTACTCTTTCTGAATAATCAGATCCCATTCGTCTCTGGTCATTTTTATATTTTTTTTAAAGTAATTTGTTAAATTCCTGAATTGTTTTGCGGTTTCCGGCTTAACTGCATGTTCTATTCTGCAGGCTGTATTCTGGGCTTCTTCTTCTGAATATAAAAATATATTCTGTAGAAAACCGGCTATTGCTTCATGTCGCTCCTTTATGGAAACTGCAATTTTTTTGCCCTCTTTTGTAAGTTCTATTTGCGAGTTTTTCTCATAAACTACAAGCCCTTTAGTATTAAGAGACTTCAGTGCCCCGACAACAGAGGGCATTTGAACCTTCAGATCTACAGAGATATCCTTTATTTTAACAGTACTGTTAAATGTATCCATTTTGAGTATAGATTCCAGATAATCTTCCATGCTCGGGGTCAGTGTCTGTTTTATATTCATACCTGCAAGTATAGAACAAATTCTGACCAGTCTCAACTACCGATCCTGGGAAAATATTTTCTCAGAACCTCTAAAGGCGCCTCTTACACTGGCGTGGAATAGCCGAAAACAAGCTGATTGTATTAATATTCCGGAACCCGCAAAAGCCTGCCTTAATAAAACCTTGACAGATGAGCAGGAATTCTTCTATTATTTAAGAGAAGTTACGAGAATCAGTAATTCAGATAAAAGTATTGATATTTTGGATCTAACCCGTTTTACAGCAGAATAAATCTGAATTACTTTTGGGGAATAGATTGAGTAATCTGTCAGAAAGTATAAAACTAAAACTTGCTTCAATGGCCGAGGATTATCTACGGCAATTACCTCTTAGGTTCAATGAGATCCTAAAAAATGTCAGTATTGCCCGAACTGAGGGAGATCTGAAATCTCTAGGGATTTTAAAGAATTCCATTCATAAGCTTGCAGGTTCCGGAGCAACTTTCGGTTTCGATGAACTCTCATTAAAATCTAAGGAACTCGAAGAGTCAATCAATCTGTTTTTAGAAGATGAAAATAAGAACAGTTCTTTTGACTGGAAGGAATTTGATGAATCACTGCTGGTAATTCAGGATATATGCAAACCTGATTCAGCTCCGGAGGAACTTGAAGAACTTGAGGAACTGGATAGTAGTATCGCGCCTCTGGTGCTGAACCCTCAGGCAGATCTTCAGGCTGACCGGTTTGAACGAAACCTTATAGTATACCTTTCAGATAAAGAAGATTCTGTGATTTCAGAGATTACAGAACAGATGGGAATTTTTGGATTTCGGATCACCCCAATCTACGATATTGATACTCTTGAAACTTTTTTTACAGATAATATGTGCAGGGTTTTAATTGTTAACACCTCTTTCATTGAAAAAGATTCTTCAGCAGGATCCAGACTGACGGAACTTAAGAGAATCAGCCGGTATTCTCTCTCGATTATTTATGTTGCAGACAGTGGAGACTTTAATCTTAGGCTAAAGACAGTAAAGTCCGGAGGGGATGCGTTTTTTGTAGTACCCCTTGATACTGGAATCCTGGTAGATAAAATTGATAAATTAACCTCGAGAATAAATCATCCTCCATATCATATTTTATTAATAGATGATGATCCTGAGCAAATTGTATATTATGCATTTGTCCTGCAGCAGGCAGGTATGATAACTTCTGTAGCTTCAGACCCGAAACAGGTTATTGAGGTTCTTGTTGAATCAAAACCTGAACTGATTATAATGGATATGTATATGCCGACATGCGACGGTATAGAACTTGCTTCGATTATCAGACAGCATGAATCTTTCTTAACAATACCTATTATTTTTCTCTCTGCTGAAAAATCTGAGGGGAAACATCTGGATGCTATTAGAACCGGGGCTGATGACTTTCTGATAAAACCGATAAAACCGGAAACATTAATTACTATAATTAACGCAAAGGCAGTACGAAACAGGAATCTGCGTTACCTCATGGAACGTGATTCCCTGACAGGACTGCTAAACCATGCAAATTTAAAAGAGCGAATTTCCATGGAGATGATACGGGTAAAAAGAAGTGGTGGTAATTTGAGTTATGCAATGATTGATGCTGATCATTTTAAAAACGTAAATGATACCTATGGTCATCTTGCAGGGGATCTGGTGCTAAAGAGTCTTTCCAGAATGCTTCAGGACAGATTACGCCGAACAGACATTATCGGAAGATACGGGGGAGAGGAGTTTGGGATAATCCTGATAAATACCGATTCCGATAATGCATACACAGTAATGGAGGAGGTTCGTAAAAATTTTGGATTATTAAAGCATAAGTCGGAAAATGAAGAATTTTATGTAACTCTATCCTGCGGAATAGCATCCTTTCCGAAATGTAATTCTCCTTCCGAGCTGAATGATGCAGCCGATAAAGCAATGTACGAGGCGAAATCCTCCGGCAGGGACAGGACTGTTGTGCATGGCTGTTAGCTCCTTACTGCCTGAATTTCTTTTCCCATAGAGTTTCCCATCTAAGGGCTTCCCACCAGTTTTTATTTTCCAATTCAATTTTTATCAGTTCCAGGTGGTTTTTTTCCCATTTTAATCTCTGCTCAATCTGGGAATTAATATAGGAAACAGTTTCCGACAGAGTTTGTTGTTGATTTTCCAAAGTACATAGGTAAAATCCTGGAAGAATATTAAAAAAAGTCGGTTTTTTTGTTTTAGGAATAAGTTTTTTGATCTCCTCCAGGAAAAAAGTATTCTCCAGAGATAAAAAAATATCATTACCTCTAGTTTCGGCTCTATTCCTGGTGGAGATGAAACCCCGACGAATGATATCTGAGAAGATATCCTGATCTATCCTTGTATCACTGAATCCTACGGGTATCATAACAGGGAGGGCTCTGGCGGATACCAGACCGAATTTTCTGTATATAGAGGTCCGGAGGTTCTGGATTTTCAGGATAATATCCTCCGAGGGGGTGACAGAAATAATATAGTACTGCATAGTTAACATACTTGCATAAACAGCGGGTTTTATAAAGTTAAACTGGTGATAATAATTCAAAATAGCAGACAGCGGGGCAATAGCCCTGTCTGGCTTTGTTTGTTGCAGTTTATTTCCTGTCATGGTAGTCTTTAGACTGGAGTTTGGAGTATGAAAAGAAAGGTAGAAAGAATTGCGAATAGTATAACTGAGGTTATGAGGACTATTCCAGGTGTAGATTGTGTACTTCTGCATGAATCAGCAGAAACAGACTTTGGTAATCCTTACTTTTTTTTAAGTTTTGATGTTTACTATGATGGTATTTTCCCCGATGCCCCTGAGCGTCTGAGTCTTTTCAGGGAAGTTGGTGCCTTTGAATCCTCCCATTACAGTAGGAAGGACAGATTTTTTCTGGAAAATCTTCCGGTTAGGATTGAGTATAAACAGAAGGAGAGGGTCGATTCCATTGTAAATGATAATGAGGGTAATCTATGGGCATTCCATGACAATGGTACTTATATGTTTTACAGACTTCATACCGGGAAGATCCTTCTGAAATGCAGTGAGTGGATTGATACGGTCAGAACTAAGCTTGATAATCTTTCTAAAAAGTTCTGGAGTACCCTTAGGGAATCCTCAATGAGATCACTGGAACATTATCTTGTTGACCTGAGTTCTGCAGCAGTAAATGAGGATAATCTATTCTATATTGTATCGCTGTCAGGTTATTTAAAGTATCTGTGCAGTTTTCTGTTTGTTGTAAACCGCAAATTTGAGCCCTCCAGAAGGCGTCTTGCTGACCAGGTTGTAAATTTGGAAATATTACCGGAAAATTTTTTTGGACGTTTTGACAGTTTAATAAGAGAAGATGTTGAATTTCCCCCTTCTCGAAAAAGGGAGGTCGCAAAATTACTTACAAAAAGCCTTATTCATCTTTATTAGTTGTTATTGCTGCAGTTATTATATCTGTTTTTTCCTCCTGTCTCAGTAGTTCCGGTTCTTTATCATTTACTGTTTACGGTGAGACCATAACCATAACGGAGAAGCCGGGGATAAGGAGATCCGAAGAGGGAAAAATGGTTTTGATAGATGGTGTCTACTCCACTCCGGTATACAGTTTAAAGGAGTCGTATTCTGTAAAAGACGGTAATAGTTCCTTTTTTATTGATTATACTTCCCGGGAGGGTGTTTTACTCGATATCTATCAGGGTGATAAAAAAATAAGCGATATCAATCTTCCCGGAAGTAACAGTAATATCCATTATCAGATTCCTGTTCTCCAGGGAGATAAAATTGAAGGATTCAGAATAAAGTCCCTTTCCAATGGAGAAACGGCAGGCAGTTTCAGATTGCTGAATGCAGGAGTAGAGAAAGTAATGCCGGGGTTTAAGGTAAAAAAGATCAGTGATTCCCTGGAACTGATAATTAAGGATGGATTTATAATCACAGATTCCAGCAGTTTTAGTTTTGACAGATTATCTGCAGAAGCTGACAGGGATTTTAATCAGGTTCAGGTCTCTGTGGATTATGATTATACAGGCAGCTCAAAGAAAGAGTATGAGCTGGTAATATACTCAAAGGATCATGAGAAGCGGTTTGAATTAAATGCAAGAAGGGGTGGGAGTACAATTTATTTTTATTCAGATTCTCTCGGATTTGTCCCCTCAGGCATAAAATTTGAAAGTACAGATTCCGCTTTTATGGTCACAGGAATCGGGATATCCTCCTTTTCCAAAAATGCACATTCGGATTATTCTCCTGTCCCTGCAGATATGGGTGTAATACTCGACTATACTGTTTCTGCATGGAGAAGAGATGCCTTTGAGGTGTTTTCATGGAATTTATTCCCGGATATTTTAATTATAGATTACCGTGATTATATCCTGCAGTCTTCTACCCTTAAGAGACTCTCTTTTTTTGTGGAAAAAGATGGGTTTACAGGGCGGCTTCTGGATAACAAAACTCTTTCGGGACTTCATGGATGGAATGCCCATGATTACAGGGCGGAAAGCCTTGCTGAATTTTTTAATAGAGCAGAAGCCGTAAAATTTGAGCTTAATCCGGAGGAGCTTATTTTACTGGACTTACTTCTTGGAAATGAAATTTTAGGAAAATCCGATTCAGGGTATATCCCTGTATCAGGAGGAATTATCTCATACTCCCAGGAATCTTCCCCCAGGCTGCGGCGACTTTTCCTGACTCATGAGGGATATCATGGTATATTTTTCTCGGATCTGCAGTTTGCAGCAGATGTGAAAGATGTCTGGAATAATCTTGATGATCCGGAAAAGCAGTTTTGGTATAATTTTTTAGACTGGAAACGTTATGAGGTTGAGGATCAATATCTTGTTGTAAATGAATTTATGGCATATCTGATGCAGCAGGATATTAGTCAGATTGAGTCCTACTATAAGAATTATATAATTCCAAAATATCTTGTGGTGTTTCCAGAAAAAAATGAGGAGATGACTGCTTTTCTTAAAAATTATCCTGATCATTTTATAAAAAATGCTAAAGCGGTGGAAAAAATTGCATTTGCCCATGATTCAATAACAGCAGGGGAGCTGCGATGTCTTCATTGATCAGGGCTGAATGGTATAATTATTTCTATTACGCTGATTTTCTTGGCTGATACCTCTTTACAACCTTTTATATATCTGCTATGTTCTTGCTCAAACTGTAAGTAGAGAACTACTCAAGTGAGGATTAAAATATGGCTCGAAGATGTGATATTTGTGGAAAAGGTACTGTAGCTGGTCACAATGTACCTAGAAAGGGACTTCCTAAAAAAAAGGGTGGTGCCGGTCAGCATATTGGTGTTAAGTCAAAAAGAGTTTTTAAACCCAATATTGTTAAAGTAAAGACAATGATTAAAGGAACTACAAAAACAGTTAAGGTATGTACCAGGTGCCTGAGGAGTGGTAAGGTTGTTAAAGTATAGTCTTTAACATCACAATGGAACTGCCACTCAGACCTGAAGTATGCATAAGCGTATTTCAGGTTTTTTTGTTGTAAGGGGTTTATAACAAAATATTTGCATATGACAGAGACAGGACAGGGATTTAATATGAAAGATAACTATTCAGTTTACAAATTTGACCGGGAGCTATATTCCTCATCTCAGGGGATAGAAAAAATTCTTAATGTTGTTAAGGGTTTTAAAACCGGCAGGCTGATCATAGTGGCTTCCCAGAATATAGCTCTCGAAAGAAAGCTTGAGGAGCTCGTGTCTCTGGCTGTCAGGGGAGAGGAAATTTTATGGTCAGGAATGGAAAAACTTAAGAGTGATCAGCTTGCATTTGTTGAGGAGCTGATTCCTTCGAAAAACAGATCTTCTGTGGAATCGGCAATTCGTCAGAGTTTTCAGGAGCTTGGGGATATTCTAAAATCGGTAACTCTGGTGGGTGACTGTTCAGATATAACCAGGAAATTTGTTACAGGTTTGGGAAAAGTATGGATTGCCCGGATTCTCAGTGAGAAAATAAAATCACGGGGGATCCCCTCCTGCTGGATAAATTCCAAAGAGCTGATTGATGCAGACTCTGAAGCTGCAGGGGTTACTGTGGATCTGGAATCCACTTCAGAAAAAATTATTGGGTTAATCAGCAAAAAGACGGATTCTGAAATATTTGTTGTAACAGGTGGAAGAGCATTGTCAGGAGACGGGAAATCCATATCCCTGGGGAAACATGGAATGGAAGTTACCTCATCGGTCTATGCCAATGTTCTCGGGGCAGATGAACTTGTTTTCTGGACTAATTCAGATGGTGTTAAGAGTGCAGATCCTCAGAAAGTTCCAGCTGCAGTCACAATACCTGAATTAAGTTATGCAGAGGCTACCGAACTTGCCTATATAGGAGCTGAAATTCTTCATCCTGGTGCATTTACCTATGCCATAAGCGGAAATATTCCGATTCGTATTAGAAGTGTTGAAGATCTCTCCTTAAAGGGAACTCTTATATCAAATTCCGAAAGTGCCGGAGGTAGTATGGTTAAGGGATTTTCAATAGTGGATAATATCTCCCTTCTGAACATTGAAGGATCCGGTATGGTTGGAGTTCCGGGAATATCTTCAAGACTTTTCTCTGCTCTTCATAAGAAAAATATTTCTGTAATTACAATATCCCAGGCTTCAAGTGAACACTCTATCTGCTGCGGAGTTTCCTCTGATCAGGCTGTGGAGGCAAGAGAAATTGCCCGGGAAATTTTCAAACCGGAATTAACGGGCTTTAAAATAAATTCTATAGAAATTGAAGATGAGTGTGCCATTTTAGGTGCTGTAGGGGATCTTATGTCGGGAACCCCTGGTATATCTGCAAAATTTTTCGGGGCACTGGGTAAGGCTGGAGTCAATGTCAGGGCAATTGCCCAGGGGTCTTCAGAAAGGAATATCAGTGCTGTTATAAAATCTGAGGAAGCTACAAAGGCATTAAGAGCCGTTCATTCAGGCTTTTATCTTTCTAATCAGACTCTAAGTATAGGGCTGATCGGACCCGGTCTTATCGGTTCGACCCTCCTGAACCAGATAGCAGGAGAATCTGAGAGGCTAAAGACCAAATTTGGAGTAGATCTTCGTCTGCGGGGAATATTACGCTCTAAAAAGATGATTCTCGAAGAAAATATACTGGATGTTTCCAGCTGGTCGGATCTACTTAATGAGTCTCCGGTTAAAGCTGATATTAATGCCTTTGCCGAACATATTGATTCTGAGTATATTCCCCACAAAGTTATAATTGACTGTACAACATCGGATACAGTTCCCTCCAATTATCTTAAATGGGTTAAAAGGGGAATACATATAATAACCCCGAATAAGAAGGCAGGAACCACTCCTATGCCTCAGTACCTGGAACTTATGAAAGAGACCAGAAAAAGGGGTGTTCACTTTCTTTATGAGACAACTGTAGGAGCAGGACTTCCAGTTATCGGAACCCTGCGTGATCTTATCCACACCGGGGACAAGATAAAAAAGATTGAAGGCGTTTTTTCCGGAACTCTGGCGTATCTTTTCTGGCGCTTTGACGGGACTAAACCATTTAGTACTCTTGTAAAAGAGGCCAGAGAGCTTGGATTTACAGAACCTGATCCCCGGGATGATCTTTCGGGTATGGATATAGTACGAAAGACAGTTATACTTGCCAGGGAAGTGGGTCATTCTGTAGAAATCAGAGATATCCCGGTAAAGAGTCTTGTACCGGATTCCCTTGTGGATGTGAGCCTTGATCAGTTTATGTCAAATCTAGGTATGATGGACGAAGAGATGGATGCTCTTTACAGGGATGCTGCAGAGAAAAAGGAGGTAATTAAATATACAGGAATTATTGAAGAGGACGGTAATTGCAATGTCCTTTTGAAGAGTTATCCTATGGATCATCCCTTCGCAGGAATATCCGGTACCGATAACATTGTTGCATTTACCACAGACCGCTATAATGAACAGCCTCTGGTTGTCCTGGGTCCTGGTGCGGGTCCACATGTAACTGCAGGAGGTGTTTTTGCAGACCTCCTGCGCCTCGCTTCATACTTAGGAGCAAAATTATAAAATTCGGGGAGTAGGTTTATGGAGTTTATCAGTACAAGAGGTAACAGCCCTTCTGTAAGTGCATCGGTTGCAATCAGAACAGGTCTGGCTCCTGATGGAGGGTTGTATGTTCCTTCGAAATTCCCCGAAATTGAAGTTCAGGGACTGAATACAGATAACTATGCCTCTTTTGCCTCAGAAATTATTCAGCCTTTTTTTGAAGGTGACCCCCTGTTCAATGATATCCCCGATATATGCAGAGATGCTTTTTCTTTTGATGTTCCCCTTTCATGGCTGAATGACAGACAGGCAGTACTGGAACTGTTTCACGGCCCTACAGCCGCATTTAAGGATTTTGGTGCCAGATTCCTTGCAAATGTTATGGAGCGGGCGCAGAAGGGTAAGGATAAAAAACTGACAATTCTCGTTGCTACTTCCGGGGATACCGGAAGTGCTGTGGCTTCAGCTTTTTATGGTAAAGAGGGTATAGATGTAAAGGTTCTTTATCCGGAAGGGAGAGTTTCAAAACGACAGGAGATGCAGCTTACCTGCTGGAATGATAATATCTCAGCATACTGTGTAAAGGGCAGCTTCGATGATTGTCAGAAAATGGTAAAAACTGCATTTCAGGACAGAGATCTAGCTCTGGAATGGGAACTCTCATCTGCAAACAGTATCAATCTGGGGCGTCTCCTGCCTCAGATTGTATATTTTTACTATTCAAGCCTGATATATCTTGGAAAAACCGGCAGAAAACCTGTTGTCATTATTCCCAGCGGTAATGTGGGTAATTCGGTAGGGGCTTACTGGGCTGCAGAACTGGGAGCCCCTGTGGGGAAAATTATTCTTGCAGTTAATTCAAATAAAACCATTCCTGAGTTTATCGGGACCGGAAAATATTCTCCGAGGCCAAGTGTTGCAACAATTGCAAATGCCATGGATGTTGGGGATCCCAGCAATATGGAGCGGCTCCGTCACCTTTTTCCTGAACATGAACAGGTAAGAGCCAATATGAAAGCTTTTAGTGTTTCAGATGATATTATCAGGGAAACAATAAGGAAAACCTATATTGATTTCAGTTATATTGAATGCCCCCATACTGCTGCAGGTGAGTGGGTTCGGCAGAACTATTATAATGATGAATTTACTATGGTTGTATCGACTGCTCATCCTGCTAAATTTGAGACTGTTGTGGAACCGGAGATTGGAGCTTCGGTGGAAATACCTGAATCTCTGAAAGGGATGATGGAGGCAGGATCCGAATTCCACAAGATACCCCCTGTTATGGATGAACTCTTTAGTAATTAATTGGCTCAGTTAGATTTGATTCTTTATTACTCCATTTCCATTATAAATACGTATTTTTAGTAAAAGCTCAAAAAAACAATGT
The DNA here is from genome assembly GCA_024280415.1 of Spirochaetota bacterium. Lineage (GTDB taxonomy): Bacteria > Spirochaetota > Spirochaetia > B11-G9 > B11-G9 > JAJRQE01. Next base: position 10,083 of record JAJRQE010000267.1, read on the forward strand.
GGGATTTTGCTATTATTATATTAATTCTCTCAAAATGATGAAAAAAATCATTTATTATTTTTTGAAACTATTGTATAATTTTCAGGTACAAATAAACATAAGGAGATAATTTATGAAAAAAGGATTACTTTTACTCATGGCAATGCTTGTTCTTCTACCTTCTATGATGTTCGCAGGCGGAGATAAGGAAACTGCTGCTCCGGGAGATGGAAAATTTAAGGTGGCATTTATCTACATTGGTCTTCCTGGAGATCTTGGTTGGACCTATGAACAGGATCAGGGTCGAAAGATGATTGAAGATCAGCTGGGCGACAAGGTTGAAACAACTTATGTGGAAAACGTTCCTGAGGGACCGGATGCTGCACGAATAATAAGACAGTATGCACAGAAGGGTTACAATATGATCTTTGCAACTTCTTTTGGTTATATGGATCCTATGGTAGAAGTTGCTGCAGAATTTCCTGATGTTTATTTCGAACATTGTTCCGGATATAAAACATCCGATAACCTGGCAACATACTTTGGAAGAATGTATCAGGCCAGATATTTATCGGGTATTGTAGCCGGTAAAGCTATTGGTCAGGGCGAAGCTGTTGGTTACGTTGCTGCATTCCCTATTCCCGAAGTTGTAAGGGGAATCAATGCATTTACTATTGGACTAAGAAAGGTTAACCCAACTGCAACTGTAAAAGTTGTATGGACTAACACCTGGTATGATCCCGTAAAAGAGAGAGAAGCAGCAGTTGCACTTCTTGATTCCGGTGTAAAACTCATTACTCAGCACCAGGATACAACCGAACCTCAGAAAGCTGCACAGGAAAGAGGGCTTGTAAGTATTGGTTATGATTCTGATATGGGTTCGTTTGTAGGAGATTCTGTTCTTGTAAGTCCTAAATGGCACTGGGGTTCATATTTTGTAAAAACTGTACAGGATGCAATGGATGGTACCTGGGTCTCACATTCCTACTGGGGTGGTTTGAAAGAGGGTGTTGTAGAGCTTTCTCCTTTCAGCAGCAGAGTTCCTCAGGATGTTCAGGATATGGTTATGGCTGAAAAAGATAATATTGTAGCAGGATCCTGGGATGTTTTCTGGGGTACAGTAAAAGATCAGGATGGAAAAGTTGTTGTAGCAGATGGTGCTAAAATGGCAGATGGTGATATGCTGGGAATGAACTTCTTCGTTGAAGGTGTTGCCGGTAATCTTGGTCAGTAATATTTAGTTTAAAATCCGGATCCGGCATCCTGCCGGATCCAATAATATCAGCAGCTTTAAATAGTCTGCTAATTTCAAGAATTTATGAGTTTTGAGATTAGCTTAAAGGTTGAAAATCATGGAAAATGTTCAGAAAGAGAGTGTCCCTATTCTGGAGATGCTTGGGATAACTATACGCTTTCCCGGAGTCCTGGCAAACGATAATGTAGATCTGGAGCTTTTTCCAGGTGAAGTACTTGCTCTTCTTGGTGAGAATGGTGCCGGGAAAAGTACACTGATGAATGTTCTTGCAGGTCTCTATAGGGCGGACAGTGGAAGAATCCTGATAAAGGGGAAAGAGGTGGAGATAAATTCTCCCAAGGATGCCATGGCTCTGGGTATTGGTATGGTACATCAGAACTTCAAGCTTGTAGAGACAATGACTGTAGCGGAAAATGTAATTCTGGGACTGGATAGTGAGGATTTTATTCTTGATCTTAAAAAAGTTGGAAATAGAATCAGAGAGATCTCAGATCACTATAACCTCAAGGTAGACCCTGGTGCAATGATCTGGCAGATGAGTGTAGGGGAGCAGCAGCGGGTTGAGATTCTTAAACTCATATACCGGGGTGCAGAGGTTCTCATCCTGGATGAACCGACAGCTGTTCTTACTCCCCAGGAAGCTAAAGATCTTAACCGTATAGTAAAACAGATGACCAGTGAGGGGAAATCAGCTATTTTTATTACCCATAAAATGGATGAGGTAATGGAATTTTCTGACTGGGTAAGGGTTCTCCAGAAAGGTAGGCTGGTAAGTGTTGTTAAAACAAAGGATACCAGCCCAAAGGATCTTTCCAGGATGATGGTGGGAAGGGAAGTCCTTTTTAGGATTGAAAAGGAACCTTCTGTTCCAGGAGAAGTTGTCTTAAAAGTTGAGAATGTTGTGGCAATGAACGATAAGGGGCTGAAGGCTTTGAAGGGTATATCCTTTTCAATTAGAAAAGGAGAGATTTTGGGCATTGCCGGAGTTGCCGGAAACGGTCAGCGGGAGTTGACAGAAGTTATAACCGGACTTCACAAGGTTGTATCCGGAAAAATCATAATCGAAAATACCGATATGACAAATAAGTCTCCTCTGGAAATAATTAAATCCGGTGTAAGTCACATTCCTTCGGATCGTGTTGCTATGGGAATTGTAGGTGACATGAGTGTGGCAAATAATCTTGCCATGAAGGAATACAGAAAAGAACCACTTACAAAATATGGTATTCTCCATCCAAAAAGAATTTTTACTATGGCCAAAAAGATGATAACTGCATTTATGATAGCAACCCCATCTCCTTTGACCAATGTTAAATTTCTATCCGGAGGGAATATTCAGAAAACCATACTTGCCAGGGAGATAGGAGCCTGCAGCAGTCTGCTTGTTGCTGCTTATCCTGCAAGAGGCCTTGATGTTGGTGCCACTGAATCTGTACGAAATGAGATGATTGCCGAAAGGGATAACGGAAGAGCTGTTCTTCTTGTTTCTGAGGATCTTGATGAACTCATGTCCGTTTCGGATAGAATAGCAGTTATGAACGGCGGTCATATTATGGGTATTGTTGATGCCGATAAATCTGATATTGCGGGGTTGGGTATGATGATGGCCGGTGTCCCCCTCGAAGAACTAAAATAGATCCGGGAGATATTATGCGTTTTGTTTTTGAAAAAAGAAATACTGTTTCGAAAAAGGCTTTTGTTCTGGTTCCACTTGTTGCATTTCTTGTTTCCCTGTTTTTAACCGGAATATTACTTGTTGTTTTTAAGGCAAATCCTTTTGTTACTTATGGAAGTATGTTTGTAGGTGCCTTTGGTTCCTGGGTTAATTTTACTGAGACTCTTGTGAAAGCTATTCCACTTATGCTGACTGGTATTGGTGTCGGACTGGCTTTTCGCTTGAAATTCTGGAATATAGGAGCCGAAGGGCAGCTTGTTTTCGGTGGAGTTACAGCAACCTGGGTCGCTCTTTTCTGGACTCCTTTTCTGCCTGTCTGGATGGTTTTACCCATTGCGCTCCTCTTTGGAAGTATTGCAGGAGCTCTGTGGGCAGCAATTCCCGGGGTGCTTAAAGTCAGTCTTAAAGTAGATGAGACTCTGGTAAGTTTAATGCTTAACTATGTTGCTATTCTTATAGCTCAGGGACTCTACTATGGTGCCTGGATAGATCCCAAGGGGATGGGTTTTCCCGGGACTATGATGTTTCCAAAATCTGCATGGCTTCCCAGGTTTTCAGGCAGAGCCCATGTGGGGCTTTTTGTGGCAGTACTTCTGGGATTTATAATGTGGTTTGTTCTTAACCGGACCAAATGGGGTTTCGAGGTTAAGATGGTTGGTCAGAATCCCAAAGCTGCAAAGGTTATGGGTGTAAAAATAGGGAAGACTGTTCTTTCTGCAATACTTATTTCCGGGGCTTTTTCCGGACTAGCAGGTGCATTCGAAGTAACGGCAATTTCCCACCGTCTTCAGCAGGGACTCGCCATGGGCTATGGTTATACTGCCATAATTGTTGCATGGATGGCTCAGTTGAATCCAATTGCATCTATTTTTGTTGCTGTACTGATGGCAGGGTTACTCGTTGGAGGTGACCAGGTTCAGATGATGATGGGGCTTCCCTCTGCTATGGGGATTGTGCTTCAGGGTATGATCCTGTTTCCCATGCTGGCAGGTTCTCTTTTTACAGATTATAAACTGAAAATTATTTCCAAAGAATCACCGGAGGCTTCGGTATGATAGCTCTAATAACATCAATTCTTGCAATTACTCTGCGTGCAGGTACATCTCTCATATATGCTACAATTGGTGAGATATACACTGAGCGCTCAGGTATTCTAAATCTCGGGCTGGAAGGTATGATGCTCATGGGTGCTGTCAGTGCCTTTGCAACTGTATATTATACCGGAAGTCTGGGTCTGGCTCTTATCGTTTCAATGCTGACAGGTATTGTCCTCTCTTCACTTCATGCCTTTTTATCCATTACCATGCGGGCAAACCAGGTTGTAAGCGGCCTTAGTATTACCCTTTTCGGCACCGGACTTGCAAGCTTTCTCGGACAGAGACTGGGTCCTGCAAGTAACGGTCACTATTTGATCGGACTTATAGGAGAAAAATTTACACCCTTTGCTATTCCGGGGCTTTCTAAAATTCCTGTAATTGGTGCTGTTTTCAGTCAGGATATTTTGACTTACATAGTTTATCTTATTATTCCTGTTGCATGGTTTTATATGTATAAAACAAAGAACGGTCTTAATCTTCGGGCAGTAGGTGAATCTCCTCAGACTGCAGATGCCATGGGAATTAATGTTTATCGTACCAGATATATATATACCATTGTGGGAGGAACTCTGGTTGCTCTTGGGGGTGCACATCTTTCGCTCTCCTATGCACCCGGATGGACTGATAATATTACAGGCGGTAGAGGATGGATAGTCATTGCACTGGTTATTTTTTCCATGTGGAATCCCTCCAGGGCAATATGGGGAGCTCTCCTGTTTGGGGGAATAAATGCCATTCAGTTCAGACTTCAGGCTACAGGAACAACAATATCGGCACCTTTCTTAAACATGCTTCCCTATATTGTAACCATTGTTGTACTTGTTCTTATGACCTGGTTCGAAACCTTAAACAAAAAGGTTGGTGCTCCTGCAGCTCTGGCCGTCCCCTATATGCGGGGAGAAAAATAATATTTACAGATAATTTTTTGGGGTAGGGGGAAGTGACCGCTGGGAGTCTCGCGGTCAAATCCCTCGCTTCAATCCCGCTAATCCTTATCCCTTTTCCGGCTTCCCATCCCTTTGCCTATGCGTTAATGATTGTAAGGGCGCCGAAGGCGGTCTGGCTTGCCCATGGTTCGGCTATTAATATTGCTTCCGGCAAGCCAGACGGAACCCCTGGAAAGCATGACCCCGGGATCCCGGGGGAACGTCCAAAATTTAAATAATTAAATTAAGGCTATTGACCAAATCTGTATAAATCTATACTTTATGATTCTATCAATAGAAACATAGGAGTTTGTATGAAAAAGATTGGCTTTATAGCAATGGTGATTCTGGCAGTTTTCTCGGTGGCTGCTTTCGGAGCAGGTCAGAAAGATTCGAAGATAATAATTGGAATTTCAAAGATTGTTGCCCATCCTGCACTGGATGCAGTTGAGCAGGGTATTCAGGATGAACTCGCAGATCAGGGGTTTACAGATCTGGTATATGATCTGCAGAATGCCAATGGGGAGGTTACTACAGCCGC
>JAJRQE010000013.1 GCA_024280415.1 Spirochaetota bacterium
ACCTGTGATCTCCGGAAAACTGCTTGTCAGCTCCAGACGTTCCCAGGCATCCTTCCATCTGCCCTGAAAAACAAGATCATTCCATTCCGGTATTAGATTACCCAAAGGACAACCAAGAGAATGACAGAAAGGAATACCGCAATCCATGCACCTGGCACCCTGCTTCTTTAAATCTTCCTCTCCCAGAAGTGCTGCAAATTCATTATAGTGGGTTATTCTTTTATCTACATTCTCATATCCAACCCTTGCTCTGGGATATTCCATAAATCCTGTTTCCTTGCCCATTTCAGACCCCTTCCCCATGCAATTCCAATTTTTGTTTTGACATTTTCTCCAGAGCATTTTTGTAGTCCACAGGCATAACCTTTATAAAAGCCGGGAGCATTTCATCCCAGTGTCTGAGTATCCAGCCAGCGTGTTTACTATCTGTATATTTTATATGCTCTTCTATAAGATTTTTTAACTGATTTATATCTTCGGCATTTATTAGTGGTTCAATATCCACCATATCCAGGTTACATCTGGTATCAAAGAGCTGATCCTCATCCAGAACATATGCTATTCCACCGCTCATACCAGCTGCAAAATTAAGTCCTGTAGGACCGAGGATAACAACAACGCCACCTGTCATATACTCACATCCATGGTCTCCGACACCTTCCACAACAGCCACAGCTCCGGAATTTCTGACAGCAAATCTTTCACCTGCCATACCATTTACAAAGAATTTACCCCCTGTGGCACCAAAAAGATTCACATTACCTGTAATAATATTCTTTTCGGCTCTGTATTCCAGACCATCCGGAGTGGAGATAATAATTTTCCCACCCGAAAGACCTTTTCCAACATAATCATTTGAACTTCCCTTCAGGTTCAGAGTTATTCCTCTGGCAAGAAATGCACCGAAACTCTGTCCCGCCTCTCCGGTAAGATTAATCTTAACACTATCTTCCGGGAGACCCTCTGAGCCATACTGTTTTGCAATTTTACTGCTTATAATAGTTCCGAATGTTCTGTCCCTGTTCCGTATATCCACTGAAATTTCAGATGAAATCCCTTTTTCGATAGATCCACCAATTTTCTTTAGAAGATCCAGGTCGAGTGCCCTGTCAATACTATTGATACCCTTTTTTGTGCAATACAATGCCGCATCTTCTGCGGTATCCGGCTTCTTCAAAATATTTGAAAAATCCAGATTCCGTTTCTTCCAGTACCCGAGAGCTGTATCGGTCTCGAGAACATCTACCTGCCCGACCATTTCGTTAAATTTCCTGAACCCCAGAGAAGCCATAATTTCTCTTATGTCCTCTGCCAGAAAGGTCATGTAATTTACAAGGTATTCAGGCTTTCCTGCAAATCTTTTCCTAAGTTCCGGATCCTGGGTTGCAACTCCTACAGGACATGTATTTTTATGACATTTCCTCATTAAAATACATCCCATGGTAATTAAACTGATTGTTGCAAACCCGAACTCCTCTGCTCCCAAAAGACCTGCAATAACAATATCCCTTCCTGTTCTAAGCTGCCCATCTGTCTGGATTCGGATTCTGTCCCTTAAATTGTTCAGAACCAGAGTCTGCTGGGTTTCTGCAAGTCCTATCTCCCAGGGGATTCCTGCATGCTTAATTGACGATAGGGGTGAAGCTCCTGTACCGCCGTCATGACCGCTTATAAGAACCATATCAGCCTTACCCTTGGCAACTCCGGCAGCTATGGTGCCTACACCCACTTCAGAAACAAGTTTAACAGAAACTCTTGCCCCAGGGTTTGCATTATGCAAGTCAAATATAAGCTGTGCAAGATCCTCAATGGAATAGATATCGTGATGAGGAGGAGGGGAAATAAGGGTAACTCCCGGAGTAGAATATCTTATTGAAGCTATTTCATCGTTTACCTTATGTCCGGGGAGCTGCCCTCCCTCTCCTGGTTTTGCCCCCTGTGCCATTTTTATCTGAAGTTCATTACCATGAACCAGATAGTTAATTGTCACACCGAAACGACCCGAGGCAATCTGCTTTACAAAGGTGGAAGCGGAGTCACCATTCTTAAGGGGAATAAATCTTTTCTCATCCTCTCCACCTTCTCCGGAATTACTCATAGCCCCAAGCCTGTTCATGGCTATGGCAATTGTCTCGTGAGCCTCCTTACTTATCGATCCCATGGACATTGCAGAAGAAACAAACCTTTTAACAATTCCACTAATATCCTCAACTTCATCCAGAGGAACAGGATCTCTTTCCTTAAATTTCAACAATCCCCGGAGGGTACAGAGATTTTTTGCGTTATTATTTATTTCATTGGTAAAAACCCTGAACATCTCTTTTGAATTTTGCCTTACAGCCTTCTGTACAGCAACAACTGCTTCCGGTGTCATCAGATGTTTTTCGGATGAACGTCTGTAATGTATTACTCCTCCTGAATCAAGTAACAAGGATCCCCTGCCCCCTGCTTTATATGCAGACTTATGCCTTAATCTAAGATCAGATTCAATCTGATCCAGACCAATTCCTTCTATCCTTGTAGGAGTTCCGGGAAAATATCTCTCTATGAAGTTACTCGCAAGTCCCACAGCTTCAAATATCTGTGATCCTTTGTAGCTTCTTATTGTGGAGACACCCATTTTGGACATTATCTTCAGAAGGCCCTTTTTCATTGCCTCAATATAATTCTCAAAAGCAGTATCAGTTTTTTCAATTCCAGGAAGGAGCCCCTTTCCAACACGATCCTTGATAATTTCAAAGGCCAGATAAGGATTAACAGCACTCGCACCGAATCCAATAAGAGTCGCGAGCTGCATGACATCCCTAACCTCAGCACTTTCCACAAGGAGGCCTGCTTTCTGTCTAAGCCCTGCCCGTACAAGATATTGATTTACTGCCGAAACAGCCAAAAGTGCAGGTATCGGCAGCAATTCTGAATTTATGTTTTTATCGCTTAAAATAAGAAAACTATTCCCCTTGTCGATCAGTTCAGCAGCTCTGGTGCAAATCTCATCTATAGCCTCTGCTATTCCACCGGACCCATCCTTTGAACTATACAGAATATCAATAATACCAGCAGACTGCCCCTCAATATTGGAACGTTTGAGAATCCGTATATCATCATTTGAGAGTACTGGATGTGCCAGCTTGAGCTGATTACAGTGAAGAGGTCCTTCGTCCAGGAGGTTCTGCTCCCTTCCTATAAAGCTCATCAGGGACATAACAAGACTTTCCCTGTAGGGATCTATAGGAGGATTGGTGACCTGAGCAAATACCTGCCGGAAATAGTTATAAAGAAGCTGAGGCTTTTCGGATAAAACAGCAAGAGAAGCATCGTTACCCATGGAACTTATAGGCTCACTTCCATTTACAGCCATAGGAATAATTACCTTGTCTATTTCCTCAAAGGTATATCCAAAAACCCGTTGCAGTTTATCAATATCATCCTGAACCTCAGGCACAGGATCAGGAACCCTGAAAAGCCCTTTCAGTTCAATTTTATTCTCATCAAGCCAGCGTCTGTATGGCTTCTGCCTGGAAACCCTGGACTTAATTTCATGATCATACATTACCCTTCCCAGGGCTGTATCAATCAGTATCATCTTACCCGGACCAAGCCGGCCCTGTCTTAAAATATCTTCCGGTTCTACAGGAAGAACTCCTGTTTCAGAAGCAAGAATAACCCTTCCGCTTCTCGTGACAGTATACCTTGCAGGCCTAAGTCCATTTCGATCCAGAGAAGCACCTATTCGTACACCATCTGTAAAGGCCAAAGCTGCAGGACCATCCCAGGGTTCCAGAATTGAGGCATGATACTCATAAAAAGTCCTGCGGTCTTCACTTATATGGTACTTTTCACCAAAAGGTTCCGGAACCATCATCATCATTGAATGCTCAGGAGATCTTCCGGCCTGTACAAGAAGTTCAAAATTTGAATCAAAAATGGCAGAATCACTCTGAGTATTATCAATTACAGACAATACTTTTTCCAGTTCATCTCCAAAAAGAGACGAGGAGAGGGAGGACTCTCTGGCTTTCATTTTATTAATATTACCCCGCAGAGTATTTATCTCCCCATTATGTGCAATATAGCGAAAAGGCTGTGCAAGAGACCAGGAGGGAAAAGTATTTGTACTGTAACGCTGATGAACAAGAGCCATTGAACTCTTAAATGAGGAATCTGTAAGATCGGGATAGAAATCTTCCAGCTGAGGAGCAACAAACATCCCCTTGTAGACAATAGTGCGGCAGGAAAGAGACGTCGTGTAGAAATCATCAATAAGGAATCCTGCGGCAGCGGTTCGTTTTTCGATACTACGGCGAATTATATATAATTTCCGCTCCAGATCATCTCCATGCAGCTTTTTAACTGCTAAAAATGCCTGAAAAACGAAAGGCCGTGACCCGAGGGCTGTTGGTCCAAGAGAATCCGGGACAACAGGAACATCTCTTGTTCCGAGTATCTCTCCACCCTCACTTCCTGTCACATCGGCAATAATAGAAACAACCGTATCCCGTCGCTCTTTATCCATAGGGAGAAAAAACATTCCCACACCATAGGACCCTTGTTGAGGCAGATCAAACTTAAGTTCCTTTAAGAAGAATTCATGAGGTAACTGAGTCAGAATACCTGCTCCGTCACCACTGTTTACATCACTCCCTACTGCACCGCGATGTTCCAGATTTTTAAGAATAGTAATCCCATCATCAACAATACAGTGCTCAGCTTTTCCATCAACCCTGACTACAAAACCAACTCCGCATGCATCATGTTCATTGGATGGATCATATAATCCCTGCTTATTCATAAAAACCTCTTAATGGCAACATGTTGCCGTAACGCTTACGAGATTCTATCAACAGAAACAATCTATGTCAAGAATAGCATATAACAACTGTTTTATATTCAAAACAAATTTCATACATAAATAACAACGGCAGTTTTGCCGCTAGCTTATAATAATACTTTAAGTAGAATTTAATATAAATAGATCTTTTGAACTATAGCAAACTCAAAAAGGGATAAACTCATTGTAACACTTAGAAAGTTCTGCAACATCAATAAGGCTCTCATACTCCACAAGACCGCTTACAGCCCTGGAGATTACCTTAATTCCACTTTCTTCCAGAACAGCTATCGGATTCAGTCCACCTGTCACAATACCACCAACCCGACCCCAGTTAATAGGAATCTGCAGCACAGAATGCCCTGGCCAGCCAAGGGTAAGAAAGGTACCGAGTCCCGCAAGTCTCATCTCTTCACCGATAGACAGAATCTCTTCTCTGGCTGTACCAGGAACCTCCAGGAAATTTGCACCAATTTTACCTTTCCCACTGTCTGCAGCACCTGTAGCATCAGTCATTCCGCTCTTAATAAAAATTTCAAGAGGATCAATACTTGTACCATCATACTTTATTATCTCAACAAATCTGGAGGGCTTTCCTTTGTCAATTTCAAGAAGTCCGCCAAAAAGTGAGTGTACAGGTATACCCCGACCAGTAAAAACTCCATTAAGTGTAAATGAGCAGACAGTTCCTATACCAACATATCCATCAGAAACTACCTCCTGACCTGCTAATTCCCCAGGCAAATAGAGACCTATCAGATTTCCCATAGAAAATCCATTTTTAAAAGCATGAATTAATATCTCAATAGATTTCCCCATATCTTCTACAGGAATAAAACTAATATTAATTACAACTGTCCCTGTTTTTTTCGTCAGATCAAAGCTCATTTTGTAGGAAAAATAGTCAATTTTACTGTTAATAAATCCTACCTTATCCACAACTCTCGCCCTGGATACCTCTGTAAGCCCCTTTCCTGTAATCCTCCGTCCCCGTCTCTCTATATATTCTGTCAGCCCATCTTTATCCATATCTTTGAGATGAAACCGAACGGTTCTTTCACTAATATCCTGACCAATTTCATTTAACAGCTCAACTATTCTTTGACTCGAAATAGGCTGGTCACTCTCTTTTAATATCCGAAGAATAGCAAGTCGTTTCTTTTCTATTCTATCCTTCATATTACTCTGCCGCCTTTAATTGTTTTTTTTACCAGATTTGTCCCAAAATAGTAGGGAATTTCTTCCGGACTTTTTATTTCCAGTATTATCAGATCTGCTTTTTTACCTGGCTTAAGGCTTCCGGCCTTTTCCTCTCTGGATATAGCTTTTGCTGCATTTAAAGTAGCTCCCATTACCGCATTATCCACAGTCATACCACAATTTAATACACCCAGGGTTATCATCATCTGCATAGAATAGGAGGGGCAGCTTCCTGGATTGAAATCTGTAGCCAGGGCAACAGGGATCCCTTTATCAATAAATCTCTTTGCATGGGGATACAGCGGGGATTGCAGAAAGAAAGGAACTCCGGGTAACAATACTGCCACGGTGCCGGAGTCTGCCATTAAATCAAGGTCTCCATTACTGATATTTTCAAGATGATCCACTGAAACTGCTCCCATGGAAGAAGCAAGACCTGCAGCTCCAAGATCATTAAACTGACCAACATGGGCTTTAAGTTTAAAACCTGTATTCTTTGCAGTTTCCAGAAGCCTTCTGGTCTCTTCAAAAGAGAAAGCGCCTTCTTCACAAAAAATATCAAAAAACTCGGCCTCTTTTTTAAATGTCTTAAGCACCCCCCCTGACAACCACTTCAGATACTCATCCCGGCTCAGATCATGAGGAAAGGTGTGTGCCCCAAGATATGTTTTGACAATATCAAGAGGATGATCCTGACCAAGCCTCGCAGCAACCTGAAGCATCTTTAATTCGGTTTCCCTGTTAAGCCCGTAACCGCTCTTTATCTCAACAGTTGTTGTTCCATTCTTCGCCATTAGGCTAAGCCGCTCCATCCCAAGCTTATATAATTCTTCGGGAGATGAGTTTCTTGTAGCTCTGACTGTTGAATGGATTCCCCCTCCGGATTTTAGAATGTCCAGATAGTTTTTCCCCTCTAACCTCATCTCCATTTCAGACGCTCTGTTTCCTCCAAATATAAGATGGGTATGACAGTCAACAAACCCCGGCATAACCAGAGAATTACCTGCATCTATAATTTCCGGACAACTGGAGTATTTTTTTCTTATCTCCTGAGTTGTACCTGTCTCAAGAATAAGCCCCTCTTTTATGGCTACAGCTCCATTTATAATGATTCCCAACGAGTCAGAGGAACTCGTACCACAAGGTTCAAGGGTAAGAAGCCGGGAGGCATTGATAACAAGAGTATCTGCAGAATAATTTAAACCATTTTCAGTCAAACATTCTTCCTTACGTAGGTAAAAAGCCGCCTGTGTATTCCTGATATTTCATCAATCAGAATATCCGCTTCTTTTAAAACTTTATCAGCAAACTCTCTATCCTTAACTTCCGGCAGGTTAATTCTAACATTAAGATAGGCTCCTTCACCGGCAGTATTTGCCTGACTTACTCCGACAAAAGCATCAGACAGGGCATTTTTATTCCCTCTTTTAAGAACTGTTTCTGCGAGAGTTATAATTTCACGACACAATCTCAAGGTATCCAGCGGAACAAGAGTAATGGTTCTGGAAGCATCCTCAACAGCTTTTGCCCTTTCCAGAATTTCAGTTTGACTCTTCCTGGGAAGCCGCAATGCACTTATATAACTATTGAACGCATTTGTATCTGATTCGACAAGATCCAGCAGTTTAACTTTTAACTCCTGAGCTCTAACGGAAATATCCTTCATTTTTTTATTACTGCGTTCATATCCCTTTTTACCAAAGGTTAAGTTTGCTACCATGGATGTCAGGCCTGCAGAAAGTGCACCACTTAAGGCAGAAACACTCCCTCCCCCGGGAGCCATGGAATCAGAGGATAACTCATCAATAAAACCTGCTATTGTTAAACTCGTAAGGCCTTTTGACTCTCCCCGGATAGCATATTCAACTACCCTCTCTCCTGGAACAAAAGAACTGGTATCATTCAAGCCAAGAGCCAGCACAGCAGTATTTATTATCGCTTTTTCGGGGACACCAGTATTCTTACCCATTTTTTCAAGGTAGTACTTTCCGGCATCCAGCAGTGCCTCTCTGGGAAGAAGACCAATAGCCTCACTGCCTGTTACGCGGATACCTCTCTTTGCAGCTTCTTCAGAAACTATATCAAATGCTTTGTGCAGTCCTGTCTCATGAAAATTGGTTAGATTCATGGTAACCTGGGCATAACCGTATTCATCAATATACCAGCCTCCGGCCTGACAGTTACTCAATCTCCCGGGAACCTTAACAGCCTTGCCCTCTGTATCCCGAATAATTACACCCTTACTATCCCGTTTTGCCCTGCCTTTCTCTCTTACCGTCAAAGCAATATCACCGGCAATCTTTTTATCTCTTGTAGAGAGGTTTATATTGTATGCAAGGAGAAAGTCTCTTACACCAACTGCAGTAACACCGGTTTCAGCATTAAAACTATGGGGTCCGAAATCGGGTCTAAAATCCCCGGATTTAAACTTTTCAGGAAGAGCCTCATATTCTCCAGCCCTTATATCCGGCAGTCGTACCCTTTCTTTTGTTTTTGCTGATTTAGCATAGAGGTAGATAGGTATACCAAGTTCATTTCCTGCTTTTTGAGCAAGTTCTTCTGCAAGCAGAAGGCATTCATCTACAGAAATTCCGCTTAGAGGAATAAACGGAAAAACATCTGTTGCTCCCATTCTTGGATGTTCTCCGGTCTGTTTACTCATGTCTATGAGTTCTGCAGCCTTTTTCATTCCCCTGAAACCGGCTTCTACAACTATATCTGCCTCTCCTGCAAAGGTAACAACAGTTCTGTTTGTATCGAAGCCCATATCAACATTTAATAGCTTAATTCCATCTACAGAGCTTATGGCTGCTGCTATAGAATCAATAACAGACTTATCTCTTCCCTCACTAAAATTAGGTACACATTCAACTAATTTTTTCATAATCTACTCCATTCATTGTAGCTTTGGTAATATCAGATTTAGGATCATAATCAATAGTACGTCTTTGTACTCCAAAAAGAACTGCAATTTTCTCCTGATTCAGCCATACTGTTTCTTTATGAACAAATATTTCAACTTTTACATTGCCGTCCGGTGTGGTGTATATGATAGATTCTGTAAGTTCATCTTTAACGGATAATACTTTATCATTATTTGAATCATTCTGGAGAGTGTGGAGTTCTGTATTTTTTTTGGAGGTCACCTGGTCTGTTCCTCAACAATCCTTTTTAACTCATCTTTAGATGGGAGAATCGTCAAATATTTACTTGCAAATATTTGATTATTATCTTCAGGCAGAGTAATTTCAATTAAAGTATCCTTTTTGTCCTTACATATTATTATTCCAATAGTTTTATTTTCCTCATCTAATCTAACAAATCTGTCATAATAATTTACATACATCTGCATTTGACCAATGTCCTGATGTTTTAGTTTTCCTATTTTTAGATCTATAAGAACAAAGCATTTTAGTATTCTATTATAAAATACTAAATCGACATAAAAATGTTCCTCTTCAAAAGAAAACCTTACCTGACGACCTTGAAACAAAAATCCATTACCAAGCTCCATTATAAATTTTTCAATATGAGTTATTATTGTACTCTCAAAATCACTTTCATTATATTTCGGAATTTCCTCTAAACCAAGGAATTCAAGAACTAAAGGATCTTTTATGATATCCTGAGGTTTTTCTATTATTTGCCCCTTTCGAGACAGTGCTTTTACCTCTTCTTTGTCTCTACTTAGAGCCAATCTTTCATAAAGGGCTGAGTCAATCTGTCTTTCAAGTTCTTCAATATTCCAGCTGTTATTTGCTGCTTCTATTTCATAAAAATTTCTTTCATTTATATTATCGATTCTGCTTAATATCATATACTGAGAAAAACCTAATCTGAATTGCGCAGAACCGTTCTGCACAATTGAATATGCTATATAAAATTTTCTCATATTATCAAGATTTCTCTTGGAGAATCCCTTGCCAAATTCATTTGTAAGTTTTATTGAAAGGTTTTTTATTAGCTGTTTTCCATAGTTTGCTCTCTCTTTCCCATTCTGTTCCTCTTCAACAATTATTCTACCAATTTCAAAATAGGTGTGTACCATCGTTGTGTTAACAGCACTTTTTACCTGTCCTCTTGCCTTATGTAAAAGATTAGCTATAACTGTATATATATTGTTTTTTTCTATTTCATCCATTATATCAATTCTCCAATATCGGTTGATCAATAATAAAACAGCTTATTCCACAATTGTATTCCTGTAAATACAAGAATGTAAGTGTTGAATGTTATAGTAGACAATGCGTTAAGGATAGGAGGGGCGCCGCAGGCGGTCCACGTAGGGGCGAATCTTGTATTCGCCCCTACGTGGACGGAACCCCAGGATAGCCTGACCCTGCGAAGCAGGGGAACGCCCTTACTCCAACTCTGGTATATTTACTTGTCTAATCTTTGCAAAATCTATGGCCTCAGAATAACCTGCATCCACATGTCTGAAAACTCCAAAACTTGGATCCGAAGTTAGGACTCTATTAAGACGAACCTCTTTTTCTTTTGTTCCTGTAGCAACAATGACCTGTCCTGTATGGGTGGAATTACCTATACCCACACCACCGCCATTATGAATAGAAACCCAGTCTGCACCGGAGGCTACTGAGGACATTGCATTTAACAGAGGCCAGTCTGCTATGGCATCACTACCGTCAAGCATATCTTCGGTC
>JAJRQE010000268.1 GCA_024280415.1 Spirochaetota bacterium
GCAAATAAATAAAAGTTATAGAATCCTGGTATTGGAAGATGTTGCGGAGGATGCGGAACTCATTATGAATGAAGTTTTGGATCCTGACTTTGAATATGAGTTTCGGCAGACGGATAATGAGTACGAGTTTAAACTCTTTGTTAAGCAGTTCAAACCGGATATAATTCTTTCTGACTATCGTCTTCCTGATTACGATGGTATTTCAGCATTAAAATATGTACTTGAACATGCTCCAGGGATCCCATTCATAGTAATTACAGGTTCAATTAATGAAGAAACAGCGGTAAACTGCATGAAGTGGGGTGCTGTTGATTATATTCTCAAGGACAAGATGAGTCGTTTGAGACATGCGGTCCAGTCAGCACTAGAAAATGCAGAGATGAGAAAAGAAAAGGAAGAAAGCGATAAGGCTCTGGTGAAAAGAGAATCCTACTATCGAAATATTCTTAAATATATGCATGATGATATAATGATAATATCCCTAGATTACATTATCACCGACGTGAATAGTGCTTTTCTTTCTGTTGAAGGATATAAAAGAGAGGACGTTATAGGGAAACATTGCTACGATATTGGTGATAACTATGCCTCTCCATGCACCATGAGGGGATCAGAATGTCCCATGAAACAGGTACTGGATACCGGAGAAACAGTGCGATTTCAAAAATCCATGATAACTGAGAATGGAAAAACAGTTTGGAATGACATTCTCATGTCACCGCTCTACAACGAGAATGGATCTATTTCCCACGTTATCGAATCGTACCGTGACATAACCGAACTTGTTCAGGTGAAAGAATCCAATTCAAGACTTTTAAGTGCTGTGGAACAGTCATCTGCTGCCACCATCATGCAGGATACAGAGGGAAAGGTTGAATATGTCAACAATGCTTTTACCGTTATTTCCGGATATACGAAAGAAGAGATTCTCGGAAAATCGATGATAACGGTCAATTCCGGTGAATTGCCCGAAAAGGAACGGGAAGACCTCTACCGGCAGGTACTTAACGGGGAATCCCGGAGAATGATCTTCCATAACAGAAAGAAAGAGGGAAGTGACTACTGGGTTTCAGCGGCTATGGCACCTTTCACGGATACCGAAGGGAAAATATCAGGTATTGTTGAGGTTCAGGACGACATTACTGACCGGATGAAGGACAGAAATCAGATTGAGGCAAATCTGAAGGAAAAGGAACTTCTGCTGCATGAGATTTTCCATCGGGTAAACAACAATCTACAGATAATGATCAGTCTACTGAACATGCAGATGGAAGGGACGGTGAAATCCTCAGAGAGGGAAGTGCTCAAGGCGGCACAAACGAGGGTAGCCGCCATGGCAATAATTGAAAACATGCTCTATCAGGAACAGGATATTGTGCATATCAGCCCGCACTACATAGTCGAATCCATTTTTTCCATGCTTGCCGAGTCTTTGCATATTCCGTATGGGTCTGTTACCCTTCAGCTGGAAACGGATGACTGTGCGGTGGAACTCAGTACAGCGCAGCCCTGGGCACTTATTATCAACGAACTCCTTTCCAACTGTTTGAAGCACGCATATCCAGAAGGGAAAGGGATTGTTTCCGTGAAAATTTCCGTGAATCATTCGCAGGAACTTGTTCTTCTGGTACGGGATACAGGAATTGGAATGGCAGAAACAATTGAACACCGTGAATCGGACACAACAGGGCTACGCCTTGTCTATCTACTTGCGGAAGGGCAGCTTGGAGGGTCGGTTTCTTTTTCAAAAGACGGAGGTACTTCCGTGACGGTTATATGCAAAAATATCTGACGGCAGGGATTTATGTTTGACTTTGTGTGTTTCGACATATATTTTTACCAGAGAGGTGGATAGTTGTGACAGGAAAAATATTTATTGTGGATGACGAAGCTCATATAACCCGTTCTCTTGTACGGGAACTATCAGAATGGGGAAATGATCATGATATATCCTTTATTACCCTAAACAATCCTTTGGAAGTAATGAACTCCATTTCACAGGAGGGAGATGTTTTTCTTGTTATTTCGGATCTTCGCATGCCTGAAATGACTGGCAGTGACCTGCTTTTAAAGATTCATAAAGAGTATCCGGATATTATAACTATTCTACTGACTGGTTACTCTGAGGTAGAAGAGATTATGAAGGCCATTAAAGCCGGAATTTTTTCTTATATTCTTAAACCCTGGGATGAGAAATATCTTATAGCTGAAGTAAACAAGGCTTATGATCTTTATAAGACAAAAAGAGATCGTAGAAAGTATATAGAGATGCTTGATGAAGAACTTAAATGGGGAGGGGAACTTCAGAAAACGCTTTTAATGCGGGAATTCCCAAAACCTGACAAGGTAGAATTTTTTGTCGAGTACCAGCCTTTACCGAAATTGTACTGTGGGGGTGACTACTATGATATAATCCAGCTTTCCAGGGGAAGATTTCTGGTTCTTATGGGTGATGTTGCAGGACACGGGTTGAAGGCTGCTTTTATTACAACAATACTAAAAACCATTATATATAGTGGATATATTAGAGATCACAGAGATGATGAGAGATTTTCCCCAGCTGGATTTCTTTACTGGCTGAACAGCAGGGTTAATGAAGAATTAAGCCGATTTCCCGATATGCTCATTACTTTTGTTGTTCTATTGGTTGATATTCCTGAAAAAAAGATGATTTTCTCCAATGCAGGGCAACAGCATTTTTTTCTTATAAGGGATGATAAATATTATCCTGTGTACAGGGAGGGAATATGTCTGAATATTACAGACAAACCCAAGTACCTTAACGTGACTTTTAAATTAAAATCTCATGATAAAATATTTCTGTTTACCGATGGTCTTATTGAGATTACAGAAAACAGAACATCACTTACAAATGAGCAAACAGGAAGTATTTTGCTCGACTCCACCCGGAATGGGTATGCTTTAAAAGAAATAATAGACGAATTTAAAAAGGTAAGTGCACAGCAAGTTTTTCTTGATGATGTTACCTTAATGCTTATAAGGTTAATGTAATGTCTGATGAAATTTTTGAATTTGACGGTGTAAAGGTTGAAATAAAAACTATAGAAAATAACAATGAAATTATATGTATGGTAAAAGGAAATCTTGAAACCTCTAATTCCCAGAGATTTCTTGATCTGCTTGAGAATGGATTAAGCAGGAACTCTTATAAACAAATGACTATTGATCTTAAGGAACTGATGTATATTTCTTCTACAGGGATCGGGGCATTTACCACTCTTCTTATCAGCTGCAAGAACAAAGGAACAGAGTTGGTATTGTGCAATATGCATCCGAAAGTAAAAAGTATTTTTGACATATTAGGATTCAGTTCTTTTTTTAATATGGAGTAGAGTTGATATGAAGATAATTGACAGGGGAAAGATTATCTTTCTGGTTACCGATAAAGCGGGCAGGATAATTTCAGTAAATAATTATGGATGTATTATTCTTGATAGTTCCGTTTCTTGTGGTTTGGTGGGAAAAAATATACAGGATTATTATGCACATCCTGTGGACCGGAGTTTGTATCTGGACAAACTTGAGAAAAATGGGTTTATAAAAGATTTTGAAATCCGACTTGTTA
>JAJRQE010000269.1 GCA_024280415.1 Spirochaetota bacterium
AGTAATTCATATTCAACTTCTGTAAACTGGCTCCAGAGTCAAATTCCCCCATCGGAGATTTCTTAAATTTAAAACTTTTACTCTAAGAAGTCTACATCTGTTTGGGCTTTCATACAGTTCTAAGCCGGAGAAGTGATAACGCCCAAATGACCAGCGCCCTCGCAGGAGCGAAGCGACGAGAAGGCGTCTGCGTCCATTTGATTGTTATGTTGTTACATCAATATACTTCATTTTGTAAGTATCAACCCATCGGTTCAATTTTTTTCAATTCATAAGTCTTTGTAATATCTATGATATGCTCAAATTTCTGTAAAGCAATGGGTGGATCAATTTTATCTACATTTATCTCAAAAAAATTATCGATATTAAATTTTACTGAATAAATATACTCATCTACTTCTTTACCAGTAGATTTATCTATTCGTTGCGTATATCCAGAAACTAATACAGTATCAATTCCAGGAGCAGCTGTAAATGCAATAGAAGCAAAATAGAAACTGATTGCAGTAACACTAGTCATATAATCCTGTTTTAGTTCCTTTTGTGTTTTATCTTTTATTGATACTTTACCACTAGCAAGAAGTTTTGATTTTTTTTGTGGGTAATCCTCAATTTCAGGTAGATCTACATCTAGTAAAATCTTTTTACCATTTTCTCTAACTTCAAATGCAATTGAAAAATCAATAGGAAGTTGGATTTCAGAAAACAAATCTTCTAGTCGCTCATTAATAAAATCAGTTGTTGGATTTAAGAGCATCCTCATTTCAGATTTCCATCTGTCAAATTCAATATCATATTCTTTGTTCTTTTTTTCCTCAATTTTGTCTTACATAGCTTCATGAACAATCTTTTCTTTGTTCCATTTTTCCATTTCTTGGAGAAAAGCTCTATCTAAACGTTTATTTACATATTCTTTTCGTTTTTTCTTCCTGCCAAACACTGTTCTTATATTTCTATTCGCTTCTGCTACTAAATCACCATATACTCTTTCTCGGTTTGGTTTTTTTTGTGTAAACTCAATACGAATATATTTTGTAGGAGTAGCAGTTTTGACATCCTTAGCAATTTTTTTCCAATCTGTTAGTTTTTGTGAATATTTGTGAATATTTATTATTACAGCTGTCTTCTCTTGAGTTTCATTAAATACTTGTTCTCGAACAGCTTGAAGTTTTTCCTTAAATGCAGGATCTTTTTTGATTTTACGAAGAATGGATTCATCGTGAATCTCTTCACTCCCTTCCATTAATTTTATTGTCTCTTTTCCTGTTTCATCATCTATAGATATTGAAACTTCAATAGAACGAGAATTACCACCAGTATTTAAATCCTGGTTAAGATTATTTCCTGAATCTATACTACCTAATTTATTCCGAACTGACAATCCTGTACCAGGGATTCCAGCATGTCCATAAATACCTCTTGGTCCAGCTGAAATACCCAACCCTTTAGGTCCCACAGAAATACCTAATCCGGATTTTGAGACATTCAACCTGACTCCTTTTGCAATTTTTAATGATCTTTGCAAGCGAAATCCCATTTCTCCTCCATTTAATAAAAATAAATCATATTCTACTACAAATCTAAACCACCATAAGCTGAAGCAATAACATAAGCACCACTACTGGTTGAGGTTTTATAAGTTTGATATTGATCTGTTTCATCCTTTTTATATAATATTGTTGCCGTTACTGTACCTGTTGAACCTTGATTTTGAGCAGAAACATATACAAATAAATAATCATATGTTCCTGTACCTGCATACCCTTTGAAAGAGTACTCCCAAGGTAATGCTACATCCGAAAACTGAGAGGTACCTCCACTTTCATTCTCAATAGTAATATCAACAGTACTAGCAGATCCGGTAACCGAATACTTCACATAATAGTTACCGTCCCAATTTAATCCCTGTATATCACAGGATATCAAGAATATTACTATAGTAAGGAGTAATATACTTATTCTAATAATTTTTTTCATGCTATGCTCCACTTTTCTCAATTATTTTTCTAATCGAACACCATTCGTTGAAATACCATACAATAAATCAATATATGGCAATTTCAATATAATCCTGCCCTCTATCAATTCAAGAACTTCACCCAAAATTATTGATCTCCCTAATAAGCTTACACCTGTATCATTTTTTAAAAGTATCCCATCCGCCGATGAAATAAATGAAATATTTAACCCTGATCTAAGATACCAGATTGTACGTCCCTGAGGTACAGCTCCGATAGGTTGTATCACAAAGAGACCGGTAAAAATGTATATGCATATAAAAATCAACAGAATAAATATAAGGGCTATCCACTTTTTTTTCATTTTCATCTCCTTGAGACTTAATTACTCTATATCCACTTATTTTTTAAGTCAATATTAATTTTAATTTTCTTCGACTCCGGGTAGAGCGGGGAGCTTACGCCCCCGTTGCCCCCTAAGAACTGTGCAAGCGACTTTCACCGCACACAGCTCAAGCCCCTGTTAATCTATGCTGAATAGACCAACGGTAAGATTCTTTTTGATTCCAGCATCTTAAGA
>JAJRQE010000270.1 GCA_024280415.1 Spirochaetota bacterium
CTACCGCCTTTCACCTTCCCTGATTGCACAGGATCTGCATCCCGATTATATGACCACACGTTTTTTTGCAGACTATGACTTACCGAAAACAGAAATCCAGCATCACTATGCACATATTGCCTCATGTATGGCGGAAAATGGGATAGATGAGGAAGTAATTGGATTCAGCTTTGATGGAACAGGACTGGGAGACGACGGTAATATATGGGGAGGAGAGGTTTTTGCCTGTGATCTTTCAGATTATACCAGAGAGTATCACTTAAAGTATATTCCGCTTCCCGGAGGGGACAAAGCAGTTAAGGAACCCTGGAGGATGGGTATATCTGCACTGTATGAAGCTCTCGGAACAGATTTTCTAAGTATGGATCTTCCCTTTCTGCAGCATATAGCTGCTGATAAAGTTGGAACTATTGTCAGTATGATAGAGAGAAAAATAAACTCGCCCCTTACCTCCAGTATGGGGAGGATCTTCGATGCTGTCGCAGCAATTCTGGGGCTCTGCAGTTTCAGCACTTTCGATGCCGAAGCTCCTATGCGTCTGGAGGATCTTCTGAATGAAACAGAGAGTACCGGTAATTCCTACCCATTCGATATTGATAAAGAGATTGATCTGAGTAAAACCTTTGTGGAAATAGTAAAGGATCTGATGCTGGGGGTACCTGTATCTCTTATCTCCTTAAAGTTTCACAACACCGTTGTTGAGATAATATGCCGGGCTGCAAAGCTTATAAGGGAATTCCGGGGAATAAACTCAGTGGTTCTTTCCGGGGGGGTATTTATGAATGGATATCTCCTTGAAACCGGGGAGAACCGTCTTTCAGAACTTGGCTTTAAAACCTATACACATAGCCGGATTCCATCCAATGACGGAGGTTTGGCTCTTGGGCAGCTGGTTATTGCCGCCAGCAGAAGATATCGGGAGGTACTAAAATAATGTGTTTAAGCATCCCTGCAGAGATACTATCCATAGATAAGGAGATGGCTGAGGTGAGTGTGGGAGGTACTAAATACAATGCCTCTATCTCACTTGTTCAGAATGTCAAGGTCAGTGATTATATATTAATCCATTCAGGATACGGGATTGCCAAAATTGATGAAAAAGAGGCAAGGGAAACACTTACCCTTATGAAGGATATAAAGACAAAGGAGCTTGGTTATTAAATTTGTAGATGAATTCAGAAATAAAGATCTCATTTTAGAAGCTGTGGAAGCCATAAGGAATATATCTGTAAAGCCAATAACCCTGATGGAGGTATGCGGAGGACATACCATGTCCATTCATAAATTCGGGATCCCTTCTCTTCTTCCGGACAATATAAAGCTTCTATCCGGACCAGGCTGTCCTGTATGTGTGACCTCCAGACATTTTATTGACAGTGCAGCTGCCTGTGCAGGGGAAAAAGATATAATACTGACTACCCTGGGCGACCTTATAAGAGTTCCAGGAACAGAAACCTCTTTATACAGCGAAAAATCAAAGGGAAGGGATATAAGAATAGTATACTCAGTTCTTGATGCTCTGAAAATTGCCGGGAAAAACCCGGACAAGAAGATTGTATTCCCCGGGATAGGGTTTGAAACAACAGCCCCCTTAAGTGCTGCGGCAATTATGGACGCAAAAAAATCAGGCTTGAAAAATTTCTATATCCTCAGTGCCCATAAGGTTATGCCTCCTGTTATGACTGCCCTGATTGATGAAGGGGTAAAGATTAATGGCTATATATGCCCCGGTCATGTGAGCATCATAACCGGAACCGGAATTTACAAACCAATAGTAGATAACTACGGCCTGGGATGTGTTGTCGGAGGATTCGAACCCCTGGATATAATCCAGTCGATCTATATGCTTGTCAAACAGTTTGAGAATAATAAACCTGCTCTGGAAAATCAGTACACAAGAGCTGTCGCCCCTGAAGGAAATTTAAAGGCTCAGGAGATGATTCGAAGGGTATTCAGAACTTCACCTGACTGGTGGAGAGGTATAGGAACAATTCCCGAAAGCGGCCTCATTCTGACAGAAGAATTTAAAGAATTTGATGCACTGCAGCTTTTTGATCCCCCGGAGATGATAAATTCAGAAACAGACAGGGGATGTATTTGCGGAGAAATACTTAAAGGATTGAAGACTCCTGCAGAATGTCCACTCTTCGGGAAAATCTGTACACCTGTAGATCCGGTAGGAGCCTGTATGGTTTCCGGAGAAGGATCATGTGCAGCATGGTACAGATACGGGAGGGAAGCCTCATGAGCTCGAAAATAATTACCATTGATCATGGAAGCGGCGGAAAACTAACTCTGGATCTGATAGAAATGTTTACAGATTATTTCGGTGATTCCGGAATCGATAGTATGACTGATTCCGCGGTATTCTCTACAGATTCAGGAACTGCTGCGTTCACTACCGATTCTTACGTTGTAAATCCCCTGCACTTTCCAGGGGGAGATATTGGCAAACTTGCAGTATGCGGCACAGTAAACGATCTGGCAGTTTCCGGTGCTGTTCCCAAATACCTTAGCTGTGCATTTATCCTGGAAGAGGGGCTTGAGCTGGAAGAACTTGAAACCATTGTAAAAAGTATGGCTGGGACAGCTGAAGCTGCTGATGTAAAAATTGTAACAGGAGATACAAAAGTAGTTGAGCGGGGTGCATGTGATAAAATGTTTATCAATACATCCGGAGTTGGCTTCTTAAAGGATAAACATAGTTCACTTGGTTCGGGAATAAATGTAGCTGAAGGAGATAAAATTCTTATCAATGGTAATATTGGTGACCACGGACTCTCTGTCCTTTCAATAAGAAATTCATTTTCGAACGAAATAAAATCTGATTGTGCTCCCCTTAACGGACTAATCACGACCTGCCTGGAGATAAATGACTGCATCCATTTTATGAGAGATGCGACCAGGGGTGGTCTGGCAGCAGTCCTTACCGAGCTGGCCTCAAAGATAAAAGCAGGAATAAACATGGAGGAAACAAATATTCCCGTTGCAGAAAGCACCCGGGGGCTCTGCGAACTCCTGGGATTTGACCCCCTCCATCTTGCCAACGAGGGAAAGGTTATTATTGTTGCAGGAAAAGGCTGGGAAGATATTTTAAAAACAATGAAAAACCATCCACTGGGAAGAAAAAGCAGAGTAATAGGAACTATTGTAAATGACCACCCCGGGAGGGTTGTTCTGGAAACTGAAATAGGCGGAAGCCGAATAATTGATATACCTGCAGGGATGCAGCTCCCGAGGATATGCTGATGCATGAGCTGACTGTAGTCTCTAATATTTTTAAAATTATCCTTGCTACAGCCGAAGAAAACAAGCTCTCAAAAATCTCAAAAATCAACCTGAAAGTAGGAAAACAGAGACATTTAGCCCCTGACCTTATGAAATTTGCCTTTGATTCTATCTCCGGTAATACAATAGCTGCAGGAGCAGAGCTTGAAATTGAGAGAGTGGATATAACAATGGAATGCAGATCCTGCAGTCATGTTTTCACAGTAGAGGATAATACCTACATGTGTATTTCCTGCGGATCGGCCTTACTTAAAACTTTATCAGGTAAAGACCTGCTAATAGAAAGTATCGAAGGGGAGGTATAATGGAAATTGCAATTATGAAGGCAGTTCTGGAGGAAAATGATAATAAAGCCAGGGATATTTCAGAACTACTTAAAAGCAGGAATATTCTGCTTCTTAATCTTATAAGTTCACCAGGTTCCGGTAAGACCACACTGCTGGAAAAAACCGTGGAACACTTTAAGGATAAATATTCCATTGCGGTAATCGAAGGGGATATTACTACTGCCAGAGATGCAGAAAGACTTGAAAAGTACAAAATCCCCCTGGTTGTTATTAATACAGATGGTGCATGCCACTTGAATTCTATGAGTATTGCCAATGCACTGGATCAATTTGATCTGGATGATCTGGATATTATTTTTGTTGAAAATGTAGGGAATCTGGTCTGCCCGTCTGAATTTGATATTGGTGAAGCAGCAAAAGTTGCAATTCTGAGTACAACAGAGGGAGATGACAAGCCGGAAAAATATCCCCTTCTCTTCCGGGAATCGGAATTGATGATCCTGAATAAGATGGATCTTGCACCTTATACAAATTTCAACAAGGAATCATTCTACAGAGACCTGAAAAAAATAAATGAAAATCTACCTGTCATTGAAGCATCCTGCACAAAAAATGAGGGATTAACCGGATGGTTTGATTGGGTTGAACAAAAAGCCATTGATGGAGGTATTATTAAATGACCACAGTATTGAACAAACAGTCAACAAAGGACAGTGTTTTTGATGGTCTGGGCAAGGCCCTGGGAGACTACAAAATTGCAGCTCTTACCCGGAGAGAAGGAAAGATCCTGTTCGATTATGTAAAAGATGTACGGGAAATAGAGCAGGAGTATGTCCCTACTGTTCTCTCTCCCAAGAAATTCTTCTTCCCTCAGGAAGAGATAATTCTGGAATATACCTTTGACGGGAAGGTTACAGCAAAAACCAACCCTGAAAAAATTATCCTCTTCGGTGTAAGACCCTGTGATATATCGGGTATGAAAATACTGGATGAAGCTTTTTCGGAAAGTCATGGAGACCCGAACTATCTTTCGAAAAGGGAAAACTCAATAATTATTGGAATAGACTGTAAATCTGTCTGTGATGAAGATGCATTCTGTTTCAGAGTCAACTCCCAGAATCCTGAATCCGGGTTCGATATAATGCTCCACGATATCGGCAATGAATACTCCATGACTATATTTAGTGACAAGGGTAAAGAGTTTGCAGAGACCTATTTTGATTCTACTCTTCTTGATTATGCTGCATTGGCAAAGTTTAATATTGAAAAAAAGGAAGCCTTTGCCAAATCCGGAGGAGCATGGGAAGATCTTGATAACCTTCCTGAAATTTTTGAAGAAAACTCTAATCATAAAATATGGGAAACTGAAGCAGAACGCTGCCTTAGCTGCGGCTCCTGTATTATGGTATGCCCCACATGCTACTGTTTTGATGTTGTGGATGAACTTGCCCTCAGTATGAAGGTAGGAGACAGATTAAGACGCTGGGATGCCTGCATGCTCCGCAGTTTTGCAGAAGTTGCAGGGGGAGAAAACTTTCGGGAAGAGGTTGAAAACAGGGTAAAACACCGGATAAACAGAAAGTTCAACTTTTTAATGAAAAAACATAATCAGGCGGTCTGTATAGGCTGCGGACGCTGCGTAAGGGCATGTCTTGCAGAAATTTCTCCGGTTACCATTGTGGAAGAACTGACAAAAACCAGCAGAGCCCTAAAACTGGAAGAAAAAAATGAAAATCTCTATCTTCCGGAAAAAGTTACTATAACAAAGGTTGAACAGTTTACAGAAAATGAGAAATTTTTCGAAGTCGAGTTTGACAATGGCAGGAGCCTTGGTCATGATCCGGGACAATTTGTACAGCTCTCCATTCTTGGTATAGGTGAAGCTGCCATCTCTATTTCATCACCTCCCAGTTTCGGAAGCAGGTTTGAAATGGTGGTAAGGACTGTAGGCGATGTTACCAGCAAACTTCATACCCTGGGAGAGGGGGATCATCTCTTTATCCGTGGTCCTTTTGGGCATGGATTCGATGACCAGATTCAGAAAAAGATGGAGGGGAAACACATCCTCTACATTGCAGGGGGTATTGGTTATGTACCTCTCCGCTCCCTGATCAACCTTACATTAAAACATCCTGAGAAGTATAAAAAGATATCGATTCTTTACGGATGCAGGACTCCGGAAGATCAGATGTTTAAAGATGAACTTCAGTATATATCCAGCCTTGGGGGAAACATCGAACTTCTCGAAACTGTTGATATTGGAAATGACAAGTGGCTTAAAAATACCGGAGTTATTACCGAATTAATTCCAATGGCTAAATTTGATCACTTAAACACAGTTGCCATTATCTGCGGCCCGCCTGTTATGTATAAGTTTGTGATTCAAACCCTGAAGAGACATCGGCTTACAACGGATAATATGTATGTATCTCTGGAAAGACGGATGAAGTGCGGTGTTGGTAAATGCGGCCACTGCCAGATTGATGATTTGTATGTATGCCAGTGCGGACCCGTTTTCAGGTTCTCGGAAATTGAAGATAAAGAGGAGGCATTATAATGAGCAAGCCAAAAGTAGCTTTCTTTGACTTTACATCCTGTGAGGGATGTCAGTTGTCGATTTTAAATCTGGAAACAGAACTGCTGGAACTTCTTGATATAATTGACATTGTAGAATTCAGGGAAGCAATGAGTGAAAAATCCGATACTTATGATATTGCTGTAATTGAAGGAAGTTTTTCCAGAGATAAAGATCTCAAAAGGCTCAAAAAAATAAGAGAAACAGCTGGTGTTGTCATAGCCATGGGTTCATGTGCCCATATCGGAGGCATTAACAGCCTTAGAAATAATCAGACCCGGGAAGATGTACAGAGAATAGTCTATCCTGACAACCCTACCCTTTATGAGACAAACAAAAAGGCACTGCCCATATCCGGAGCTATTACAGTAGATGCATTTGTACCGGGATGCCCTGTGGATGTAAAGGAATTTGTTAAGATAGTAAAAAACCTTGTACTGGGAAAAGCTCCGGGACTACCCACCTACCCTGTCTGTGTAGAATGCAAGATGAACGAAAATACATGTGTCTATGAATATGGAAAAACATGTCTGGGTCCAATTGTAAGGGCAGGATGTGATGCTGTCTGTACATCAAACGGCGGTGTCTGCATAGGATGCAGAGGATTGATCCCGAACCCCAACATTAACTCACAGAAGGATATTATGGAAAAATACGGTTTGGATATGAACCTGATAATGGACTCCATGAATCTCTTCATGACTGAAGAACCAAAGGAGGTGTAACCATGGGAGAAACAATTAAAATAGATGTAAATCATATTACCAGGGTCGAGGGACATGGAGATATTAAGATTGATGTGGAAAACGGAGTAGTTAAGGAGTGCAAGCTGGAAATTGTCGAAGCCCCAAGGTTTTTTGAAGCTATGCTCAAGGGAAGGCATTATACAGAGGCAGCAATTATAACCTCCAGAATATGCGGTATTTGCTCAGTAGGGCATCAGCTGGCATCTGTCCGGGCAACAGAAGATGCCTTTGGACTAGTACTTACAAAACAGAACCGACAGCTTAAAACACTCCTGGATATGGGACAGTACTTTGAGTCCCATGTTCTTCATGTATACTTCCTGGCAGTTCCGGATTTTGTGGGAGCTCAGTCTGTATTTCCCCTCATCTCTACCCATAAGGATGTGGTTCTATCTGCCCTTAAACTTAAAAAACTTGGTCACGACATTGGAGATATGATTGCCGGAAGACTAGTTCATCCAATTGGAATTATTCCCGGAGGCTTCACAAAAATGCCTACTGTTGAGAGACTGGAGGAAATTCTTGATAGAATCAAGGATGCCAGGGGTGAACTTCTGAAGGGTGTTGCTCTTATTAAAACCCTTACCCTCCCCGATTTTACGAGAGAGACTGAATATATATCCATGTACAGAAAGGGAGAGTATGCCTTTATCGATGGTAATATATTCTCCAGTGACAAGGGTGAGGTTTCATACAAAGACTACAGAAAAGTAACAAACGAATACCTGGTCCCCCACTCCACAGCAAAAAGGGCAAAATTCAGCAGGAACTCCTATATGGTTGGAGCCCTGGCAAGGTTTAACAATAACTATGAATGGCTCAGTGATTCTGCAAAATCTGTTGCAGAAGACCTGGGGATGAAGCCCATCTGCTACAATCCATATCTGAACACAGTTGCCCAGATGATAGAGCTTGTTCATATTATTGATGAATGTGAATCAATTATTACCGACATGCTCAACACGGGTTTGAAAGTGGAAGAGCCTGCAAAACCAGTCCTTAAAAAATGTACCGGTGTTGGAGCTGTAGAAGTTCCAAGGGGAATTCTTTTCCACGAATATACCTTTGACGAAGCAGGATATATTGTAGAAGCAAATTGTGTAATACCCACAGGTCAGAACCTGCAGAATATAGAAGATGATATGAAAGCTATTGTTCCTGTAGCCCTGGGGAATCGTACCAGAGAGGAACTAACCCTGGACATGGAGATGCTGGTCAGAGCCTACGACCCGTGTATTTCCTGTTCCTGCCACCTCCTGGATGTTGAATTCGTAAATGATGGGAAAAAATAAAAAAGAAATCCTTATTCTCGGCGTGGGTAACCCCCTGCGCCGGGATGACGGGATAGGGCCGGAGATAATCCGGTTGTTTGAAGAAAACAGGATCAAAAAAAACAATAGTTATAAACTGCCCGCTGACACAGATTTAGTCGATGGGGGTACTGATGGTCTGGGGCTTATCGAATACTTAAAAGATTATAAAAAAGTGGTAATTATTGACGCTGTAGAAATGAAATCAACTCCTGGAACCATAAAAGTATTTACCCCGGAAAAGGCAGTAATCAAAATTGGAACCGATTCTCTTTCCACACACGGCTTCTGCATAGGGGAGCTTATAAAGCTTGCAGATGCCCTGGATATAAACACAAAAATTATTATTGTAGGAATACAGCCTGAAAGTACAGATTTTGGAGAGGGGTTGTCAGGTTCTGTTCAATCAAAAATTACCAGAATTATAAAAGTCATAATCCAGGCTTTGGATTCGATTTCCCAGGCTGAACCTGAGGTCAGGGTTTAGTTACTCGAAGGAATAGGGCAGAGTATCAATACTTACCCCTCCAAAAACTACTGCAGACATTACAACAAAAAGGGCACCTATAAGCTGATCCCAGCCGTCTCCTGCACCAAAACTCCCGCCTGCAAGGAGATAGA
>JAJRQE010000271.1 GCA_024280415.1 Spirochaetota bacterium
ATACAATAGGAAGCGGAGATGCCTTTACTGCCGGACTTGCCTATAGTCTTAATAACAGGGTCAGCCTGGAAAAAGCTGTTAAATTCGGTATTGAGTGCGGATCAAAAAATGCCGCCCTGATAAAACCAGGAGTAATTGAGGATGATGAGATCTAACATTTATTCACAATTATATGGAAGCCCAAAAGCCTTTAATAAGTTAACTCTGGTTCCCGGTATTAAGGCCGGATAAAATGTCCTGGATAATATCTCTATATATTGAGAGAGCACCCTTACCGGCAGGATTCAGGGTATACATTCCCCTCGTTACCCTGTCAAACCATCCATAGATGTTTCCCGAGAGTATCTGCTGTGTTTTCTGCCCTCCGCCGGACTCTCTTATTGCAGATGGAGATAGATTTCCATTTTTATCCAGCAGATAAGCACAGAACAGTGCCTGCTGTTTATAGGCACTGACTCTTTGATCCTTATTGGTACTCCCACCTCTGTTAAATTCAGAGTACCTTCCGTCAATCTCCCTGATAATAGCTCTCCGCCGCTTGACCGCCTTTTTGGGAAGGTATTGTCCTGGGTGAGAAACAATTTCCAACCTTGTTTTAGTCTTTAAAAATCTGACCAGAATCAACCCTACCTCCAGACGGTAGAGAAGTTGTTTTACCTCTTTAATCTTAGGTATCGATCTCTTCCCCTGTGGAACAGGTACTGCAACATAAACTGATTCTGTAAGTTTTTTCCGGTTTACAGCCTGGTAAACGAGATCCAGAGAAAATCTGGTTTTTAGTTCGACTATTATGAGTTCATCATCTTTACGAGCCACAATATCACAGTTTTTTACCTCACAGGATACTGTGTATCCCTGCTTTGTGAGCCAGAGGGTTAGAGGTTCGGAGAGTTCAGTTTCTTTCATTGCGAATCTAAAGAAAAAGGATCCAATAACGCAATCCCAAAGTGGTGGAAATCCTTGAGATTACGGGTAGCCAGAATTAAACCATGATCGTGTGCAGTTGCTGCAATCAAAGAATCG
The DNA here is from genome assembly GCA_024280415.1 of Spirochaetota bacterium. Lineage (GTDB taxonomy): Bacteria > Spirochaetota > Spirochaetia > B11-G9 > B11-G9 > JAJRQE01. Next base: position 1,024 of record JAJRQE010000271.1, read on the forward strand.
GCCATAGTTACAATTTTACCTGAAGCGGCCAGCTGTCCACGCTTTTCGCCACTCCAACGGGATATACTATCTGTTGTTTTTAGAATATATGCTTTATCTGCTGCGAACTGACGAAACCATGTAAGTTTTTGAACCAGATTTTTCCTAGAAAGTCCAAAATAAATTTCTTCAATGGTAATAACACTAAAATAGACAGATTCCAGACTGGCAAACCAGTTAAAAACGTTTTTATCAGGCCTTTTTTTCATGATTTCACTTATTATATTGGTATCTACTAAAAAGTTCATATTATTCCCAGTCCGGTTGTTCTCTATCAATACGAACTATCACAGACATCTCTTCTTCTGTCTTGTTGATAAATTTAAGCTCAGATAACCAGTTTTTAAGGGATTTTTTTTCATGGAGTGATTTTGAGTTTAGATACTCATCATAAGATATAACAACACCCACCGGTTTCCCTCTACGTATAACCAGCTGAGGTTCTTTTTTTACAGCATCTATTATTTTGGAGAAATGCTGCTTGGCCTTCGTTGCCTGCCATGTTTCCATAGATACCCTCCTGAAATGATTATCCTAATTGATCAGGTGATCATTATATATGACTAATATATATCATAATTCCAGTAAAGACAATTCCAATGGAGGATTGTGAGATCTCTATTGAATTTGAATGCTTTTAGCTTTTGCTTCTTTACCCATTCTCCGATAACTTAGCTCTGTACTTTTCCACTTCCCAGGTATTTATAAAGCTAACCTTTTCGACCGACATAAACTCAGGCCCTCCGAAAGTATCAGTAATGCGTATAACCCGTATTGCATCCAGCATTAATAATCTGGCCGTTTCAGCTCCCTTTTTACTGCTGCCCATGGAGACAAAGCCTTTTCCTAAAATTAAAATCGACTTTGGTTCCTTTCCCCATTTTTTTGTAAAATCTCTATAGTCTTTTTCTATAGAGGAAAGAAGCTGATCTTCGGGCAGGTTTTCATATACCAGAGGGGTATGTCCCATATAGACAATATGATCAGGAGACAGGGACTGCTGCAGATTTATTATTGATTCTCCGGATTCCAGTACAGATCTGATCTCGTTTCCGGTAGTAAACAGAGCAACTCCATTCGAACCTGCAAGATGTCCTGTTTTTTTAAGAAAATTATCAGAAACTGATTCCTCTGTATCCAATTTTACCGCATCTGTATTGCTGCAAACACTTTTCAGGATACTGAACAGATCCCTATACTTTTTATCAATAGTTTGGGAATCGTTTCCCCAGAGAAAAACACCATGATTGGCAAGAAAAATATAGTCCGGCAATTTTCCGTCATGACTATCTGTCCATTTGAACATCTCATCATCCACAGTCTTTGCAAGGATATACCCTGGATCAACAAGTGGTATCCAGATACAGTTGTCAGAAAAGAGCTTTATCGCCATTTCCTTACCATTTTTTGAACATGTTAAACCATTTACCAAAGCCGGATGAGTATGAACAACATAGTTGTCCGGTATAATTGCATGGAGCAAAGATTCCACACTGGGTCTGCCGTTCTGACCTGGAAGACGGGAATTCATAAGGTCTTCCAGTGCACGCTCTTCTCTCTCTTCCCTGTTACGAGGATACATGGTTGTTCTTATAACCCTGAGTTTATCCATATCCAGAAATACAAAACCCTCTGCAGTAATGGATCCCAGTTCGGCTCCGGATCCCTTCACCACCATAATATCTTCCGATTTCCAGGAGGTATTTCCTCCTCCGGCAAGAATATAATCCGGATCAGCACCATATTTATGAGAAAGGCTAATCAACTCTTTCATGTTTTCTACGGATACATTTTCAGACATTAAGATCTCCCTGCTAATACATCTTTTTCATAACTCATTACTTCACCAATCAATTTACTGTCCACAGGAACATTTGAAGTTTCACAGTAATAATTCCATATATCACCTGCAGGCATTAGCTTCATCTCCTCTATAAGTGCAAGTCTGGCAAAAGCATTTCCCTCTTCATCATACCTATTAAGCTTTACCTGAGGTTCAAGAAGCCCTAAAAGAAGACCTTTCAAAGTTGCCCGGGCTCCAATGGCATAGGCACCAATTCTGTTCATCGTTCCATCAAAAAAGTCCAACCCTATATGTGTCTTATCAAGCTTATTGCATCTAATAATTTCTTCTGTTAAATACCTTATA
>JAJRQE010000272.1 GCA_024280415.1 Spirochaetota bacterium
ATGGGGAGTCCGGGAGTATCAATTTCGACAAATTTTCTTGTTTTACTCTGATAATGAAGCAGTGGTGCATGAGCTGCATTGGCATAAGCTATTTCCCTTGAGGACTCATCATAAATTATAAAACTCATAGTGGCAAACTGGTCTGCTTCTGTTCTTCCTATGATAGCACGATTTAAAATAGTCAGAATTTGTGCAGCAGATCTCCTGGGAGAAGCTGCAAGCCGTATAATAGTACGAATCATTATCATGAGAAGAGAGGCAGGAACACCTTTCCCAACAACATCACAAATAACAATAGCTGTTTTAGTCTTATCCAGTCTGAAGAAGTCATAATAATCACCACTCACACCCCTTGCAGCTTCAGTAAATGCGGCTATCAACAGCCCTTTTGTATCGGGAATAGTACCGGGAAGAAGATTCTTCTGAATATCCGCAGCAATTTTTATCTCCCGGTGAAGCTCACTTTTTTCTATTAACTCCTGGTAATTATATATATTATCAATTGTCAAAGCCGCATAGTCACTAAAAGTTCTGATGTGGTTGAAATCAATATCAGTAAAAAAATCACCCGGTGTTTTTTTAGCAAGAACCAGTGTGCCAAGAACCCTACCGGTAATTAAAAGGGGTACAACAATAATTGAACTTATAAAAAGAAGTGAATCCACATTCTGGTTCTGCTCCACACCTTCTTCTGCAGAAAAATCCCGGGCAAAAAAATTGACCCCTTCAGATACCGACCGACCTATAATGGTTTCTCCTGCGAGAATTGGGGTACTCTTAATAATCTCTTTTAGTTTTATTATATCTTCCGAATAATCAGGAGGAACATAGAAGAGCGGAGGAAGAACCCCCACAGAGACTTCCTCCTTTATCATGGAATCATCAATTTCATCAACAAGAAAGATTGATCCCGCATCTGCCCCGGTGTTTTTTACACCGGAATCAACTACAATCTCCAGTATCCTGTCAAGATTACTTTCAATTGAAATTGAACCGCTTATTTCGATCATAAAGTCCAGAACAGAATCCAGCTTTTCCCATAGTTCATCTTTAAACACATTAAAATGGTTAGAAAAATTTTCGAACTCATCACCTGAGTCAATATGGAGTTCATGAGAGAAATCACCCAGGGAGAGAGATTTTACAGCATCCCTCATCTGGATAATCCTTGTTCCGATTTTCCTGGAAAAGGTTGTAATTATAAAAAGGCTAAATCCAAAGGTTAGAATCAACACAAGAACAGAAACTATAATACTGCGTCTGATAGATCTATCAGCATAAGCTCCCATTGATGTCAGCTCGTCCTCAAGTTCTGTTATAAAAGTATAGGTATTATAACCCACAATTCTGAGACTTCCTTCCAGCTCATAGAGAAGCTGCAGGTATTCATTACCAAAATCACCCCTGTTAACAAGCTGGTACCTTACACTTAGAAGTTCGCTTCTTTCATTTTGTTCAGTAAGGGGGTCAGTTATTATACTGTCCATTATCTGGAAGAGTTTAATGTAGTGGGTTTCGTAGATCTCGATACGTTTAGCGACAAGTGCATTCAAAGCTTCTACGTATGCTTCCGGAAGCCCCTTCATGAGAGAGGGACTTCGCAACTGATTAAAAACAATTCCAAACTTGTTTACAGAATCTATGATTTCTGCTTTTTGGTCGAAAAGATCCACATTGGAGGTCATTATATTATCAATACCGGATTTAATCTGGGAAGCCATGGAAATAACTTTTTCTGACTGAATCTGCATATCCTTAAGTTTTATTATGGATCTGGAATAGATAAAGATAACAGATAAAGCTATAATAAATCCCACTACAGCCAACAGCTGAAGCAAAACAAGTTTCGGCCTGATATTCATACCTGGATAATATCACAGGAATAGAATTAGGGGAAGTTAAATCAGGCTCCGGGAGATTAGATACATTATGCCGCAAACACAGGATCAAAAACTAATTGAGTATTTTCAAAAATTTGTTACCTTCAACAGGCTGGAAAAAATGGAGCTGGTTCTTTCCCATAGGACAAGATATCTTACAGTTGTTCTTGAAAATATTTTTCAACCCCATAATGCCAGTGCAGTCCTCCGAAGCTGTGACGGGTTTGGCATACAGGATGTTCATATTATTGAAAACAGCAACAGCTACAGGGTAAACCCCGGGGTATCCCTGGGAACAAGCCAATGGCTGACTCTTCATAAATACAGTACACAGGAAAACAACACCCTGTCTGCCATTAGGATTTTACAGGAAAAGGGTTATAGAATTATTGCAACAACTCCTCATCGAAATGATACAGATCTTGAGGAATTCGACCTGGAAAAGGGTAAAACAGCACTCTTCTTTGGAACGGAGATGCATGGACTGTCTGAAGATGTACTAAAAAATGCCGACGAATTTATGAAAATACCCATGCATGGTTTTGTTGAAAGCTTTAACATCTCTGTCTCGTGTGCAGTAAGCCTTCATAATTTAAGTTGCAGACTCAGGGAATCAGAGATTCCCTGGGAACTGACCCTGAATGAAAGAGAACAGGTTATGCTTGAATGGTTGCGTAACAGCGTAAAGAATGCTCAAAGCCTGGAAAAAGAGTACTACAGACGCTTACAGTAAGGTTCCGGAGACGATCCCTGAGCCTAATAGAAGGGGAGTCGGGGGAACAGTTATTATTTAGCAGTTAATAGAAGTTTCATAAAATCCGCACCCTCAATTTCACCATAGCTCCCCTCTTTTGCAGAATTCTCATCATAGACAGAAACACCATCAGAAGATTCTCCAGGTCTGTAAATAATAAACGGGACAGGCTCCCGTGTATGAATCCTCATCTCTACAGGTGTAGGATGATCAGGCAGTACGGCAATGGTAAGATCATCCCCAACTTCATTCTTATGTTCAAGAATATATCTGACTATCCGTCTGTCAAGATATTCAATACATTTTAATTTTAGATCAAGATCCCCGTCATGGCCTGCTTCATCCGTGGCTTCAACATGAAGGTAAAGAAAATCATGGGTCTTCAGCCCCTCAATAGCGGCTGCTGCTTTCCCTTCATAATTAGTGTTCAACAATCCTGTGGCACCATCTACCCGGATAACATCCATACCTGCATAAACACCAATACCGTTTATGAGGTCAACTCCGGATATTACAGCTCCTGAAATACCGTACAAATCTTTAAAAAGCGGCATCTCGGGTTTAGTTCCGGGGGACCATGGCCATATAAAGTTTGCAGGATCCCTCCCCTTTTTAATTCGATCTCTATTAACTTTATGATTCCTGAGAACCACTTCCGAAGCAAGGATTAAAGAGTTTAAAAGATCTGCATTTTTCTTCCCCTTTTCAGAAGAAGGTTTTACCATGAGTCGGGATATATCCTCACCAGGATGATCATGCGGGGGCGTACAGTCGATATCGTCTCCACTATCAATTCCTCCACCCTTAATGACCAAAATATGTTTATAGGAAATTCCCGGATAAAACCGGACATCTTTAAATTCGGATCGTGAATCAGTCATATTGTTCAGTGCATCAATCAGTAATATTGATTCAGAGTTTGATATATGCCCGGCTGAATGATTTATTATCCTCCTTTCAGCAATATTAATAAGATTACAGCGCAGCACAAGATCATTAGCCTCAATTTTAATACCTAGATTGGCAGCTTCAAGAACACCCCTTCCTTTAAAATAGAAATGCGAATCGTATCCCATTACACCTAGATTTGCTACAGCACTTCCAGTCGGCATATCATCAGGTATGGTCTTCAACAAACCAACCCGACCATTCTTTGCAAGAAAATCGATATGTGGCTTCTCTGTCGCCATTAAAGGTGTCTGCCCATTGAGACGCTCAACAGGTCTGTCAGCCATTCCATCACCAAGTATAACCAGATATTTCATCTATAAAACTCTCCATAGTTAAATAATTGTTAAAAGTACATATTAATAATAAAAAACAATGCGAACAGTGAAATAATAAAGTACAATCATAATAAGATAATATTATAGGAGTATTTATGAAAGATACAAGGAGAGCAATACTCTCATGGTCTCTGTACGACTGGGCAAACAGTGCTTTTGCAACAACTGTAATGTCCGGTTTCTTCCCGGTTTTCTTTAAGGCGTACTGGTCATCTGATGCCAGTGTTCAGGTAAGCACCTTCTATCTGGGGACTGCAAATTCCATAGCAGCAATTCTTGTTGCAGCAATGGCTCCTATCCTCGGAGCCATTGCAGACAAAGGGAGTGCAAAAAAACGTTTCCTTGGGTTTTTCGCCTTTTTAGGAGCCATCATGACAGGAGCGTTGTGGCTTGTAAATGCAGGACAATGGCAAATGGCAGTTCTGTTTTATATTGTTGGGACTATTGGGTTTTCCGGAGGAAATATTTTTTACGATTCTCTGCTTCCATCTGTAGCTTCAGAAAAAAAGGTTGACTTTGTATCATCCCTTGGTTTTTCCCTGGGTTATATTGGAGGGGGATTACTCTTTCTGGTTAATGTTCTAATGTACCTGAAACCGGAAATTTTCGGTATTCCGGACGGAGCTACAGGAATACGCCTGTCTTTTATAAGTGTAGGAATCTGGTGGGCAGTTTTTTCCCTTCCAATCCTGATTTTTGTTAAAGAACCTGAAAAAGAAAAGAGCCTTCCGATTTTTAAAGCTGTAAGTGCAGGATGGAAGCAGCTTAGATCCACTTTTAAAGAGATTCGTCACTTAAAAGTAGTGGCTACTTTTCTTCTTGCATACTGGTTCTATATCGATGGGGTGGATACTATTATTAAAATGGCTGTAGATTATGGAACTTCCCTTGGATTTCCTGCTTCATCACTAATTGTAGCACTGCTTCTTGTACAGTTTGTAGCATTCCCGGCGGCTCTCATTTACCATAAATTTGCACAAAAAATTGGTGTCAAAATGGCTATACAGGTTGCAATTAGCGCCTATGCACTCATAACTATTTTCGGAGTGCTTATGCAGACACCCCTGCATTTTTACATTCTTGCAGTATTCATAGGCCTGTTTCAGGGAGGAATACAGGCACTGAGCAGAAGTTACTACACCCGTCTGATCCCGGAAAGCAAGTCAGCAGAATTCTTCGGTTTCTACAATATGCTTGGGAAATTTGCAGCAGTAATAGGACCTTTCATGATAGGTCTCGTTACAGTTCTAACAGGAAGCAACAGAATCGGAATGCTATCAATCCTTATCCTTTTCCTCCTGGGAATTGTACTCCTTCGCAGGGTTGATGAGGAAGAGGGTAAAAAAATTGCATTAGAATACCTTGACGAAAAGTTATAGAAGCCTGTAGTTATAATTTCAAAACTATAGTGCCTGAATTCCCCGGAACAGGGGAGTTCAGGACTTCATTAGCGGCAAATAGCAGGAATAATCTAAAAACTGCAACAGAGTATTTGCAATTAATCAATAAAACTATTATTTTCTAGATATATTTTTAATAAAAAGGATAAAATATGGGAGTATTAGACAAAATCAAACCAGGTGTTGTTTACGGTAAAGACCTGAAAACACTGTTCAATATCTGTAAAGAAGAAGGATTTGCTCTTCCGGCAGTAAATGTTGTAGGAAGTGACTCTGTAAACGCAGTACTGGAAGCTGCAGCAAAGGTAAATTCGCCTGTCATGATCCAGTTTTCAAACGGCGGAGGCCAGTTCTACGCAGGAAAAGGGCTGGCAGCAGAGGGTCAGGAAAAGGCAATTGCAGGATCTATTTCCGGGGCTCAGCATGTTCACCTTATGGCAGAAAAATATGGAATACCCGTTGTTCTCCACACAGACCATTGTGCAAAAAAACTGCTTCCCTGGATTGATGGTCTCCTGGAGGCTGGTGAAGATTTCTACAAAAAAAATGGGAAACCTCTGTTTTCATCCCATATGCTTGATCTTTCAGAAGAATCAATGGAAGAAAACATGGAGATCAGCAAAAAATATCTGGAAAGAATGAGTAAAATGGAAATGCTTCTTGAAATTGAGATTGGTATTACCGGCGGTGAAGAGGATGGGGTTGATAATTCTGATGCTGCCCCGGAAGATCTTTACTCAAAACCAGAAGAAATTGACTATGTTTATACCGAACTTAGTAAAATCAGCCCAAACTTTACCATTGCTGCGGCATTTGGAAATGTTCATGGTGTTTATAAACCCGGTAATGTTAAGCTAACACCCAAAATCCTGGATAAAGGGCAGAAATTTGTTAAGGAAAAACATGGTCTAAAGGAAGAACATCCACTTACTTTCGTATTCCATGGGGGTTCCGGATCAACAAGAGAGGAAATTCGGGAAGCTATTAGTTATGGTGTTGTTAAAATGAATATTGATACTGATACCCAATGGGCAACATGGGAAGGTATTCTGAACTACTACAAGGAAAATGAAGCATTCCTCCAGACTCAACTCGGTAATCCGACAGGTCAGGACTCACCTAATAAGAAGTACTATGATCCAAGAGTATGGCTAAGGAAGGGTCAGGAAAGTACAGTTGCAAGAGTTGTAAGAGCCTTTGAAGACCTAAATGCAGTTGGTAAGAATTAGTTTTTTTTTGAATGATCCTGAAGGGAAGGGTTTAGAACCTGCCCCTACAGGATCATAATTTCCCTTGTTTCTACACTCCAGTAGGCATCGCCATAATCAACATAGAGCTCCTCCCCCTTATTTATATTAATATTGGCGACAAAAAATACCTTCCAGTTATTTTCAATGACAGTATGTTCAATACGGAGATTTGGTGTAAAGCTATGATTAACAAATCTAAGAATACTGCCGGCAGAACCGGCATTTATCTCTAATTCCGGCAATCCAGGGATTGTATC
>JAJRQE010000273.1 GCA_024280415.1 Spirochaetota bacterium
AGGATTAAGAGAATCTACTGCCTCAATAACAGATTCATTTACAATCTCAGAGTATGCGTGACCATTCTCTTTTAATACATCAATCTGGGCTATCATAGTTGCACAGTATACACCGGCAGTAAACGGATTTATTGGTATTTCAGATTCAACCCTCTCTTTTCTAACTTCAAATCCTGTCTGCCACATCTTGGATCCATCCATTGTCTGGAAAGGGAATCTGTTCAGTCTTTCCCCTGCCATGATTACGGAACGGATCTCATTCCCGGAAGCAACTTCCTGATAACACTCAAGAAGTATCTCAAAGGCAGGGCTGTAGGAAGCCGAATAAGCCTGTTCAAATATCTTTTTATCTCCCACAGACATACCCTCATAGAGAGCATCAATTCCTTTTTTAGATATGGTTTTCGAAATAGGTCCTGTTATGGATTCAACAGTCTGCTTAAATGCTTCCTTTGCTCCCATCCCCTCTTCCGAAGTATATCTTCTGTAAAGACTCTCAACTATTCCATGAACTGCACCAAGAAGAATCCCTCGTTCACCATAAATATCTGACCGGTACTCCATCTCCAGAGAAGTCATAAATGTAAATGGAGAACCAAGACCTACTGACCAGGCCAGGGCATAGTCAGTTGCTTTTCCATTTACATCCTGTTCAACAGCAAAACTTGCATTTATTCCTGCACCATCAATCTCTTTTCCCTGTACATAGAGTCTTCGTACCGAAGGACCCATTCCCTTGGGGCATACACCAATGACATTTATATTTTTCGGAAAATACTCTCTGACACTCTGAAGATGCCCGAGGAGAAATCCATGGGAAAGACCGAGAGTTGCACCATCTTTCATTGCCTTGAATACTTTTTTGTAGAGCTTTGCCTGAGCTGCATCTGAAATAAGAAGGATAACTATGTCAGAACTGCCAATTACATCGTACATCTCTCCCAGGGTTCCATTTTTTTGGTAAATCCTGCTGCTTCCGCCTTGGGAATAGAAGAGGAGCCCTCTCTAAGACCAATTTTAACAACAATACTACTTCCTTCAAGGGAATCTCTAAGATTCTGGGACTGTGCAGGACCCTGGGAACCCCACCCTATAAAACCTATCTGCTTAACCCCTTCAAAAGCTCTCGGCAATAGGGGAAACAGATTTCGTCCTCCCCGTACTATATACTCTTCTGTACCGGAAAGAGATATCTTCTCTTTAGTAAATATTTTAGATTCAAAATTCATATTTTTACTCCATTTGCTATAAATAATGTCTGATCCTATCAGACTCCTGCTATTGCGTAAAGTGATTTATTCGGTATACTATATTGCGTATAATGCAACTACAGGAATTGAAGCTATTCAAACATCTCTCAGGATCTCTCCATTTTGCAGCAACAAGTAAAGCATGCAATATCTCCCCTTCCGCTCTATCCAGGACTATCAGACGCCTGGAGGAGGAATCGGAGCAGATACTATTCATAAGAGACAACAGAAAAGTAGAGCTGACAGATGCAGGAAAAAGATACCTTCAGTTTACCGATACCATCCTGGAGGAATACCGATTACTAATGGATTCCTATGCAAGCAAAAAGAGCTCCCTATGGGGAACCCTGCGAATATACAGCTCTGTCACTGCAAGCTATACCATACTCAGCGGTTTACTGAAGGGTTTCCAGACAGACTATCCCGATGTCCATATAGATCTTAAAACAGGTTCTGCCGCAGATGCAATAGATCAGATTATTAGAGGTAACACTGATATCTCCGTTGCTGCGAAACCGGACAGACTCAGAAACTCCCTTGCATTCAGAGAGCTTGCGGTGACTCCCCTCCATTTTGTCATGCCCAAAATAGAGTGTCCCGTCCGTAAATCAGTTTCCCATGCCCAAATAAACTGGGAAGCTGTTCCCTTTATACTTTCTGAAAGCGGCATTGGAAGAATGAGGATCGACAGATGGTTTAGACATAATCACCTGCACCCCAACATATATGCCCAGGTGGCAGGCAATGAAGCAATTCTTGCAATGGTTGGCCTGGGTCTTGGAGTCGGACTGGTTCCCGGGCTTGTTCTGGATAAAAGCCCTTTAAAAGATGATATTGAGATTATTAAAAATGCTCCAGACCTAGAACCTTATACTGTAGGAATATGCACTACAAAAAGACTTATGAACTCTCCCCTGGTAAAAGCTCTTTGGGAAAAGAAGTTCAGTACTTAATCATCCTTCGTTCCAAATATGATGCCAGAGCAGATAAACTTATAGTAAGAATAAAATACATTATAGTTATTGTTATCCAAATCTCGAAAACAAGATAGGTAGATGCCATAAGCTCCATCCCCTGAAACGTTAATTCCCGAATTGATATAATCGATACAATTGAGGAATCCTTAATTGTTGAAATGGCCTGACCAGTTAAACTCGGTAGAACCTTCCGGAAAACCTGTGGTAAAATAATATACCGGTACTTGTCAAACCGGGAGAATCCAAGAGCATAGGAAGCCTCAAACTGTCCAGCTTCAACGGATTCAAGCCCACCCCTGACAATCTCCGCCACATATGCTCCCTCATAAACTGCAAGGGTAAAAAGAGCCGATAAAAATGCAGGAAACCGTTCCGGTTTTGAAAACATAATAGTCAGAACCGTTTTACCAACTCCCGAAAGATTCCTTGACCATTCGTCAATCCCCAGGGAAGAAGTTATAATATTTCCTATGAAAAAGTAGAAAATAAAAATCAGCACCAGAGGTGGAGTATTTCTTGCAATCTCAATATAGGTACGCCCCACAAGACGCGGAAACAGATTTTTTCTGGTCCGGAGTATTCCCATAAGAGTTCCTATCAGCAGAGCTGCTCCGGAAGACCAGAAACTAAGCCTTACTGTCGTAAGGAATCCCTGCATGAGTATATTGGTCTTTATTCGGCCGGACTCATCCAGCCTAAAAAAGAACCGGGGAATCGCCCCCCAGTTCCAGGAATACTGGAATCCATTCTTTATTCGAATGAATCCCAGGAAAACTACCAGAATAAGAATAGAAAGGACTATTCCATCCAGCAGATAGTTATGTCTCCTCATCTACTGTACTAAACCCTGCCAGTCCTGTGTTCCAAACCAGTAGTGCTGCCTTTCTGCAAGCCACCCCTCTGCCTCTACAACAGTAATCCAGCTGTTAAAATAATTTACCAGATCGTAATCACCCTTCTTCAGGGCAAAACCTATGGGTTCTTTTGTAAAAGTCCCTTCCATTGGAAGAAACAGTTTATCAGGATATTTTATTACCTGATAAGCAGGCATTGGTGCAGATGAGATAACTGCATGGATCCGTCCCACCAAAAGCTCCTGTATAAGCTGTGTCTCGTTATCAAACATTTTCAGCGTTGCACGGGGAATCAGTTTTGCCGCAACATCCGCACCTGTCGAGCCAATTCTTACTGCAATAACAACACCTTCTTTATTAAAATCTTCCAGGGAATTAAACCCTGCAGCCTTTTCCTTATTTGCAACCATAGCCAGTCCGGAATATTCATAGGGAATAGAAAAGTTAACTTTTAGATTTCTATCCGGGCGAATTCCCATGCCGCCTATAATTACATCAAACTTACCTGTTAAAAGTGCAGGAATAATTCCAGACCATTTAGTTGGAATAAATTCTATCTCCACGCCCATATCCGTTGCCAGTCGTCTGGCAACATCAACCTCAAACCCGATTAGTTCGCCATTTTTATCATTCATAGCCCAGGGTACAAAAGTAGACAAACCAACTTTAAGAACCCCCCGCTTTGAAATAGTATCCAAAAGACTCTCTTTTTCCTCTGCTACAGAAGGTTTCCCACCCAATCGGCTGCAACCAGCTAATCCCAGCACAATTGCCAGTACCAGTAAAACAGTAATAACTCTTCTCATATACTTCTCCTTCCTCGTATGTTTACAATATTTTAAAGCACTTTGCTTAAAAATGCTTTACTTCTATCTTCGATAGGATTTTCAAAAAAATCCCTTACTTCACGATCCTCAACAATTTCACCATTATCCATAAAAAGCAGCCGGGTGCCAGCTTCCCGGGCAAACCCCATTTCATGAGTAACAACAACCATAGTCATCCCCTCTTTAGCAAGGGCTTTCATTACATCCAGAACCTCACTTATCATTTCAGGATCCAGAGCACTGGTAGCCTCATCAAACAGCATAATCTTGGGATTCATTGCAAGAGCCCTTGCAATGGCAACTCTCTGCTGCTGCCCCCCGGAGAGCTGAGAGGGATAACTATCAATTTTATCGGTAATGCCAACCTTCTCCAAAAGATCAAGGGTTGTTATTTCACATTCTTCCTTACTCTTTTTCCTTACTCTGCTGATAGCAAGGCTGATATTTTTTCTAACAGTCATGTGGGGAAAAAGGTTAAATGACTGAAACACCATACCAACCTCTTTTCTAATTTCCAGACGGTTTTTATGATGATGATCCAGGGGGGTATTATCTATTACAACAGATCCGGAATCGAAATTCTCAAGACCGTTAAGACATCTTAAAAAGGTTGATTTTCCAGCTCCCGAAGGTCCTCTAACAACAACAACCTCTCCCTGAAAGATCTCGACATTTACATCTTTTACAGCACTTATTTCTATTTTATTATCCGGCCCTGGAAATGTTTTATTTAAGTTTCTAACAACGATTATCGGCTTACTCACTATAGTTATTCCTTTTCTCGAGGTAATGGACAAATGATGATATTGATACAGTCATGATCAGATATATAGCCGCTACTGTCAGCCATATCTCGAAAGTAAGAAATGTCTCCGATATTATTGCCTGTCCGGCCATTGTCAGGTCATAAATAGCAATGGTACTCACCAGAGCCGAATCTTTTATTAATGAAACAGCCTGACCGGTCAGAGGGGGAAGAATCTGCCGCATGGTCTGGGGGATTACTACAAATCTGTAGGTATCCAGTGTATTTAAACCCAGACTGTACGCCGACTCCCACTGACCTTTAGGTATCGAGATTATTCCGCCGCGTATAATTTCAGAAGCATATGCTCCCTCAAACAAACTTAATGAAAGAACAGCAGAAACAAAAGGGCTTATATTAAAAACCGGTGATATAACAAAATAGATAACAAAAAGCTGTATTAAAAGAGGAGTATTCCTTATTAGCTCAAGATAAACCCGGGCAATAAATTTTGCGGCAAAAGAGGTTGAAAGCCTAAACAGAGCTGTAATAATCCCTATTATAAAGGCAAAAAACAAACTGATTACAGAAATTTTTATGGTAACAGCAAGACCTTTCAGCAAAGGACCAAAAGCCAGAGAACCGTCAGAAGACGAAGTGACTATATATCTCCAGATTCTGTACCATTGCCAGTTGTATTCCATTTTTCCAATACTGAGGCTGATCAAAACGGTCATGACTCCAAGAAAAAGCAAATATTTCAAACTTTCAATTAATGAAGTCTTCCTTACCACAAACATAATATTCATTCTGCAATATTATTAAATAAAATTCTACCTTTCAGAACTGATTTGGGATTGCAGTTCCACAGCTCTCTTTCCTTTAATGAGCTTCAAACCGATATCTGGAATACCCCGGACAGCAAAATTCCAGTAATTTTATAATCAATTACAAATAAAAATGATAATTTATTTGACCTACAGCAACGGATACGATAGTATTCTCTTTTCAGCAATTTTTTATAAAAAAGCGAACCCTAAAGGGGTCGTTTGTTTTCTTATTGGAGGCAAAGTGGATACAAAACAGATTAAAGAGATGGATCGTGCTCATGTAGTTTACAGTTGGGCCGCTCAAAAAAATGTAAATCCCATTATAATGGATCATGCAGAAGGTATTTATCAGTGGGATACTGATGGAAAGAAGTATATAGACTTCTGTTCCGGATTGTTAAATATCAATATAGGACACAGCAATAAACATGTTCTTGCTGCCATGAAAGCACAGATGGACAAACTCTGCTATGTAGGAACAATGTTCGGTTCCGAACCCAAGGCAAAACTTGGGAAAATGATTGCAGAGGTAACTCCCGGAGATTTGGATTATACATTTTTTACAAATGGTGGTGCAGAAGCCATTGAGAATGCAATAAAAGCAGTAAGAATGGCAACAGGCCGTCATAAAATCTACTCCCGCTGGAGAAGTTATCATGGAGCCACAGCAGGTGCCATTACCCTGACAGGAGACCCCAGACGCTGGGCTGCAGAGCCCGGTATTCCAGGTGTTGTAAAATTCTTCGGCCCCTACCCCTACAGGGATCCTTTTGGAGGAACAAGCGAAGACGAAACAAACAGAAAGTCTCTGGAAGTTCTTAAAACCCAGATTATGCTGGATGGTCCCCATACAATTGCAGCAATTTTCATGGAACCTATTGTTGGTACAAATGGAATAATTATTCCAAACAAGGAATATATGCAGGGTGTAAGACAACTCTGTGACGAAAATGGTATTCTGATGGTAATAGATGAAACCATGGCAGGGTGGGGACGTTCCGGTAAATGGTTTGGTATAGAACATTTTGATGTTGTCCCGGATATTATCACTACAGCAAAGGGACTTACTTCCGGCTATGTTCAGCTTGGAGCAATGATATGGAATAAAAAACTCTGGGATCACTTCTATGATCATCCATTTGTAGGCGGTTTAACATACGGCGGACACGCACTGGGATGTGCAACAGGTATTGCCAATATTGAAGTTTATAAACAGGACAACCTTGTTGAAAACTCCAAAGTTGTTGGAGAGCATATGAAAAAAAGACTCCTTGAACTTAAAGAAAAACACCCTTGTGTAGGTGATGTAAGATCTATAGGCCTCTGGGCAGCTCTGGAACTTACTTCAGACAAGAAAACAAAAGCACCACTTGCTGGTTTTAATAATTCCATACAGAACGTCGCACCGGATTTTATTAAAAAGCTTGCAGAACTTGGACTCACACTTTTTGCAAAATGGGATTTTATCTTCATAGCTCCTCCTCTCATTATTACAAAAGAGCAGGTTGATGATGCAGTAGAGATGATTGATGAAGCATTGAAAGTACTCGATGCAAAAATTAAATAAGGAGAAATACAATGGCAGATAATTTACAGGAAATGCTTGAAAAAGCAAGGGCAGCTCAGAAAATTGTTGAATTCTGGCCCCAGGAAAAGGTAGACGAGATGGTTGCAGCTGCTGCCTGGGAAGTTTTTAAACAGGAAAATGCAGAAGCATGTGCAAGAATGGCAGCAGACGAGACAAAAATGGGTATCTATGAGCATAAGCTTATTAAACATCAGAAAAAAACCATAGGAACCCTGCGGGATCTGGATGGAGTCAAAACTGTTGGTATTATAGAAGAAGACAAAGCAAAAGGGCTTATAAAAATTGCCAAACCTGTTGGTGTTATCGGAGCGTTAACCCCTGTAACGAATCCTACTTCAACTCCTCCCGGAAACGGACTCCCTATACTCAAAACCAGAAATGCTGTTATCTTTGCACCCCACCCCACATCGAAAGGGTGTACAAATCTTGCAGTTGAATATATGAGAAAAGGGCTCGAAAAAGTTGGTGCACCTGTGGACCTCCTTCAGTGTATAAAAGAACCTTCTGTGGAACTTACACAGGAACTTATGAGTAAGGTAGATCTTATTGTTGCTACAGGCGGTGCAGGAATGGTTAAGGCTGCATATTCTGCAGGAAAGCCGGCCTACGGTGTAGGGGCAGGTAATGCCATAATGGTTGTTGACGAAACAGCAGATTTAAAAGATGCTGCCCACAAAATTTTTCTTGGAAAAACTTTTGACAATGCTACTTCATGTTCTTCCGAGAACTCAGCTGTTATACAGAAAGGTGTTTTTGATGTCATGGTTGACAACCTTACAGACGAGGGTGGATATCTCTGCAATGCAGATGAAAAAGCAAAACTAAAAGCTACAATGTGGCCGGACGGAACTCACCTTAACAGGGAAATTGTTGCACAGCCTCCACTAAAAATAGCTAAAATGGCAGGTCTTCCTGTTCCGGATGATGTAAAATTTTTAATGGTTCTGGGAGAGACAATTGGTCCTGACGATATGTTCGGGTGTGAAAAACTTTCTCCTGTTCTTACCCTCTGGAAGTTTGGTGAATTCTCTGAAGCAATTGATTATGTTGAAAAGCTTACAGCTTTCTGCGGATTCGGTCACTCCTGTGGTATTCATACAACAAGCGACGAAAACATGATCGAACTTGCAACCAAGGTAAAAGTAAGCAGAATTATGGTAAG
>JAJRQE010000274.1 GCA_024280415.1 Spirochaetota bacterium
AGCTCTCTATATAATTACGAATTTTATATTGCAGAGTTTACCAGTTAAATGGAGAAAGAGATTTGTACCGTTTCTCTTTGTTGGTCCTGCTGTAATGATTTTAGGTTACTATTTACTTTTACCAACTCTACGTTCATTTCTAATGAGTTTTATGGATAAATTCTCTGATAATTTTGTGGGACTGGCAAATTATAAATATATTTTTTCAGACAGGACAAGGAGATTGGCGTTTGTTAACAATCTGGTCTGGATGGTTCTTGGTACATCTCTTAGTCTTATATTTGGGATGACTTTTGCTCTGCTATCTGAAAGATCAAAAATTGAAAAATTGGCAAAGTCGTTAATTTTTCTACCCATGGCAATATCTTTTGTTGGAGCTGGTGTAATCTGGAAATTTATCTATGCCTTTCGTCCTGCAGGTCAACCGCAAATTGGTTTACTAAATGCAATTGTTACTGCATTAGGAGGAGATCCTGTTAACTGGATTGTTTTGCGTCCCTGGAATACTATTTTCCTGATTATTATTCTTGTATGGCTCCAGTCAGGTTATGCTATGGTAATTCTTTCTTCCGCTATTAAGGGAGTTCCTATAGCTATATTGGAAGCAGCCAGAATAGATGGCGCAGGAGAATTTAGGATAATATTTCAGATTATAATTCCTACGATCAAAGGAGCCATTGTTACAGTTGGTACTACAATATTAATATTAACTTTAAAAATATTTGATATTGTTTTTGCAATGACCAACGGATTATTTGGTACAGAGGTTTTGGCGAGTCAGCAGTATAAGCAGATGTTTAAGTTTCTTCACTATGGGAGGGGCTCTGCAATTGCTATAGTAATATTAATTGCTGTTATACCTGTTATGTGGTACAACCTGAAACAGTTTGGTAAAAGGGAGGTATTCTAATGGATACCAAAAAATCCAAATCAGGAATTTTTGTCAATGCTGTTCTTATATTTCTTGTAATACTTTGGACAATCCCAACATTTGGGATTCTGGTTACTTCATTTCGAATCAGAGATAATGTCTCAAAAACAGGGTGGTGGCAATCTTTATCTGATAAATCCGGTTATACTCTGGATAACTATGATCAGGTGCTGGGTGGGAGAACTTTTACCTATACAGATTCTTCCGGTCGAACTGCCAGAGCTAAGGGCGATGATATGATGGGAGCCTTTTTGAACAGTTTAACTGTTACAATTCCTGCGGTTGTCATTCCTATTCTTATTGCGGCTTTTGCAGCCTATGGATTTGCCTGGCTCAATTTCCCCGGAAGGAAGACTCTATTTGTAATTATCGTAGCTTTACTGGTAGTCCCCCTGCAGATTGCACTGATTCCAGTCCTTAGGGATTATCAGACCTTGAAGCTGAATGGAACATATCTGGGGATTTGGCTGGCTCATACAGGATTCGGTTTACCCCTTGCGGTTTATCTGCTTTTTAATTATATAAGTACAATACCCAGAAGCATATTGGAATCGGCGTTTATAGATGGAGCTTCTCATTTTACAACCTTTGTTCGATTAATTCTTCCATTATCAGTACCCGCCCTGGCTAGTTTTGCCATTTTCCAATTCTTATGGGTATGGAATGATATGCTTGTAGCTTTAGTCTTTATGAGTGGAGCAGGAGCTAAGATGCAGGTTGTAACAGTTCGAATGCTTAATATGATAGGTTCCCGTGGTCAGGACTGGCATCTGCTAACTGCTGGAGCATTTATAAGTATGGTACTGCCTTTGACTGTTTTCCTTGGTCTTCAGAGATATTTTGTTAAGGGATTGATGGCAGGATCTGTAAAAGAGTAAAATATTAGAATAATTATCCGGGCACCTGTTTTCAAGCTGCATTCAGGTGTCACTGCTTTTAAATTCGGGGTATCAACATAGATGACATTTTCCAATACTGAATTTAGTCCTGGAATAGATCTGGATCCGTATCAGCTCCTGTGGCTGAAGGAGGGAGGAAATGGCTAATCCATGGATACTTAGACAGGACTCTTTTGAAAGAAAGGATTTTGGAAAATATGAATCTCTTTTTACTCTTGCAAACGGAAGGCTTGGATTACGTGGGAATTTAGAGGAAGCAGATTCAAATTATGAATCTGGCACATATTTAAATGGGTTTTATGAAACATTCCCTATAAAATATGGTGAATCTGCTTATGGATATGCAAAAAATAATCAGGCTATTGTGAATATTGCAGATGGGAAAGGTTTGCAAATATATGCAGATGGGGAATTATTCACAACTGACAAAGCTTTAAATCATTATCGGGAACTTAATATAAGAAACGGAACTTTAACCCGAAAATATACCTGGCTGACTAAGTCTGGTGCAAAACTGGATGTTAAATTAGAAAGAATTGTCTCTTTTATTCAGGATTCTACTGCAATTCAAATACTTGAAATTGAGGTTTCCGGTAAAAAAGTTGAAATAGAAATAATATCTTCTTTAAGTAATTTCTCTAATAGTTTTAACTCCGGGAAAACCCCGGGTGTTGATGATCCCCGTGCCGGAAGATCATCCGAATTAAAAGTTCTGAAAAGAGAGGAGGTTCTTGCTGATGCTTCCAGAGGATACTGTATTCATCAAACTGTATCCAGCAATTTAACTCTTTTTTCGGGTATGGATCATTCTTTTCCTGATAATTATTCACCCTTAATTAGAAATACTATTTCAGAAGACACTATAAGTATTAATTTAAAGTTTGAAGATGTTGAGGGTAAATTTACATTTACAAAATATCTTTCCTATCATCATGATAGTTGTAAATTTAAAAATAATCTCAAATTAAATGGCCTTGGGGATCTTGATTCTTGTGTCAGAAAAGGTGCTTCTTTTTTTATTACTAAGCAGAAGGAATTTTTGGAAGATTTTTGGAATAGATCAGATCTTGAAATAAAAGGAGATGAGGACTTACAGTTTGGTATACGATTTAATATTTTCCATCTTCTTCAGTCTACCGGCCGGAATGGTAAGGTAAGTATTGCTGCGAAAGGTCTTACAGGTTCCGGATATGAAGGTAATTTTTTTTGGGATACAGAAATTTATGTACTTCCATATTTTATTTACACTTTTCCGGAGATAGCTAAATCGCTTCTTTCCTATAGATACAGTATAATAGATAAAGCAAGACTCAGGGCTCAGGAACTTTCTCATAAGGGTGTCTTGTTCCCCTGGAGAACAATAAATGGGGAGGAGGCTTCTGCGTATTATCCTGCA
>JAJRQE010000275.1 GCA_024280415.1 Spirochaetota bacterium
ATTCAGCTAGGGGCCTTTTGCAATATCCGCTGATGTTTTTTATATAAGTATTTATCTTCTAAACTGTCTGCTCAAATTGAGATTATGTAAGCTTTTGTAATTAGCCTGTGTGTGAAATATGTCTAAACAAGGTGAATTATGAACAAATTTGAAGCAATGGGCGTGGATCCTCAAATCGTCCGTGGTCTGGTAGATCTTGGATATGAAAATCCAATGCCGGTACAGGAACTTTCCATACCAATTCTATTAAAGGAAAACAGGGATCTTCTTGCACTTGCCCAGACCGGAACGGGTAAAACTGCAGCATTCGGTATTCCGGTACTCCAGAAGGTCGATACTTCCAAAAAAATTAGCCAGGCGCTCATACTGAGTCCTACCAGGGAACTCTGTATGCAGATTGCAGGTGATCTAAGCGATTATTCCAAATATAAAAAGGGGCTGAATGTTCTCGCAGTATATGGGGGAGCAAGTATTGATACTCAGATTAGAGGACTCAAACGGGGAGCTCATGTAGTTGTTGCCACTCCAGGCAGAATGCTGGATCTGATCCGCAGGAAGCAGACCGATTTTTCCCATATAGAGACAGTAGTTCTTGATGAAGCTGACGAGATGCTGAATATGGGGTTTAGAGATGAACTTGATGCGATTCTGGCTGAAACTCCCAAAGAAAAACGAACATGCTTATTCTCTGCCACAATGCCCAGAGAAATTTCGGGAATGGCTGCCAAATATATGAACAACCCCGAAGAGATAACCGTTGGTACAAAAAATTCAGGTGCAGAAAATGTTACCCATGTGTACTATATGGTTTCCAACAAGGATAGATACAAGGCTTTGAAGAGAATTGCAGATATGAATCCGAATATAAACGGGATAGTTTTCTGCAGAACCCGTAAAAACACCCAGGAAGTGGCAGATCTGCTTATCCAGGATGGATATAGTGCGGATGCACTCCATGGGGATCTTTCTCAGGCACAGAGAGATTATGTTATGCAGAAATTCCGGAGGAAAAACCTCAGGATGCTTGTTGCGACCGATGTTGCTGCAAGGGGTATAGATGTCAGTGATCTTACCCATATAATTAATTATGAACTTCCGGATGATCCGGAGACCTATATTCACAGAAGCGGTAGAACAGGCAGGGCTGGGAAGCAGGGTATTTCTGTTGCTCTTGTAGGTTCCAAAAGACGTCATTCCATAAGACATATAGAGGCTAAGCTTGGAAAAAAGTTTGAACGGGCGGCCATTCCTACGGGAAAGCAGGTTTGTGAACGTCAGCTTTTCCATCTTGTGGATAGAGTTGATAATGTTGAAGTGAATGAAGAACTTATTGGGGAGTATCTTCCTGCTGTTTTTAAGAAACTCGAAGATCTTGATCGGGAATCAATAATAAAGCATTTTGTGTCCCTGGAGTTTAACCGTTTTCTTGAATACTACGAGAGTGCAGGAGATATCATTGCTCCGGATGAAAATATAAGAAATAAAAAGGGGCGTGACCGATCTCATCCCTCCAGAGAAGGGGATATCCGTTTATTCATAAATCTTGGGAAGATGGATAAACTTACAGTTCCGGGTCTGATTGGTTTAATAAATGATGCAACCCGCAGAAAGGATATACCTATTGGAAAGATTGATCTCTTAAAGAATTTTTCATTTTTTGAAGTAAGTGAAACCCACGTTGATCTTCTTCTGAAATCATTTAAAAGGGTACATTACAAGGGAAGAAAGGTAAATATAGAAATATCCGATAAAGCTCCGGCAACTGTACAACGTTCCCATAGACGAAGTGGAGGAGGAAGACCTTCACGGGGTGGGGGAAGAAGATCCCGATAAAAAAAGAAGGCTGCCAGGGCACAGCTTATCTGTCTGTTTATTTCCCTGATAGTCTTCGTTCTATAATATCGTTATCTCTTTAGTCTTCTATTCTTTTTGCTTTTGTTCTGTCCATGGCCCATGCCGTAAATTTTCGGACACGTTTATCCGGATCACTTTTCAGTGTTTCCAGAATTTGCTCCCCACCGGGGCTGCTCAATTTTTCCAGTGCTCTTGTAACCTGGATTCGAACCTCATTGTCAGGATCCCGGGAAGCAAGGACAATTCCTCTGAAGGCAGACTTTGTTCCAATCATGGATAAAAACCCGGCAGCAGACCTTCTAATGCCAGGATCTCTATGGGAAAGCTTTCTGATAACATGTTCAACGTATCCTGTTTCCTCCAGAATCAGCGATATTGATTCTTTAAGAGAAGTAATATCTTCGGCAAGCAGTTTTTTAAGTGCCTCCTCACCTGAGGCTCCCATCACCTTGAATATAACAATGATCTTTTCTCTCAGGGTAGGTGAAGCATCCTTCATATTTTCAATTATTCTTGTAATTATTTTCTTAGAGGGGTTTTGTGCGAGTGCATTTACGGCATCAGCTTCAAGGTCTTCGTTTTTATCAATAATATCTGCAAGAATATCAACGGCTTTAGTCTGATCAGATTTACTTAAGCCTCTAATTGCCGATCTCTTGACCTCGATGACCTCATTTTCATCTTCCAGGAGTTCTGCTATTTGTTCCAGTTTTGCAGAAGTCCCAAAAATTCCCAGAACCTCAGCTGCAGCAACTCTAACTCTTTCCACCGGATCTCTCAGCATTTCAAATCCCTGATTGAGCATTTTTGTCTCTTTGTAATCAGCAAGAGCCCAGATAGCAGAAATCCGTACATCCGGATCCGCATCTGAAAGCGCCTCCTTAATAGGATTCAGGAATTCCTTTTTTTCTGTTCCAGGCAGGCTTGCAATAATTGCCGCACGAATCTTGCCGTCAGGTTGTTTCAGAATCTTAAGAACTCTGGTTCTGAAGGTTTCTCCTTCGAAAGCGGAAAGCAGAGCGGAGAATTCCTTGGCCTCCTTTACGGGAAGGGTCGGAAGCTGCTCGATAATCGGCTGCAGGCAGTAGGAAAGCTTATAACTGGCAAGGGTCTGCAATGCTGATATACGTACAACATGGGGGAATCCAGAACGTCCGGCTTTAAGGATTTTAAAAAGTTCAGGAATAATTATATCTTCCGGCAGCTGGGCTATTGTAGTTACAAGTGTTTCTCTCTCCCTGAAATCTGCATCCTTTAGAAGCTCTATAATAGTGGGGATGCTTAGAAACTCACAGTTCCGTGGAATATTTTTAAGGATAAATTCAGCCTGTTTTCCCTTGTATTTTACCTTAGCAAGCTCATTCATCAGAACTATGGAAGCTCTCTCATTGCCCCTGTCCCGAATACATTCTACGGCATTTTCCCAGACTTTTTCGTTGTAATCAGTCGACAGATTAAATACCTTCAACGCATAGTCAGAGATATATTCTCTTTCTCCAACCTTTTTTAATAGAAGAAGAGCTGTGTATAGGGATGCAGGAGTATCTACCCCTTTTTCCAGGAATCCGGTAATTTTTACTTCTGCAGCATTGGAAAGAAGTTCTGTTGTACGTTTAAGATTATCGGTATCTTCAAAACTGACATTTTTTAACATCCTTTCAAGAGTTCCGGTTTCCTGTAAAAATATAGCTGATGGAAACCTTAACTCAAGGTCGTTCCCTTCCAGAAAGTGCAGGGCAGCATCAATATCATTAGGTATTTCAGGATTTAAAAATTCAAGCGCATGTAAAGACTGTACAGGGGTTAGAGAGTCATAATCGATTGAATGAATATCTCTGTATTCATCCATTATTCTCCTGTATGAGCTTTCTCTGACTTCAAAACTTGGGTCATCAAGAAGATGATCATAGAGCAGTTTGTAGAGTCTCTGTTTATCTTCAAGGGTGCATTCTGTATTGACTGACTTTCGTATCAGTGGATGAGGATCACTAAATGCCTCAATTATTCCTCTTTCCGATCTTTCAGACTCTTCTCCCAGTAGTAGTTTTATTGCAAAATATCTTACAGACCATTCCGGATCACCAGCCATCTCCCGGATTTCATCCATTCTATCTGAGAAAACAAGTCTGGCTGCATTACCGTCAAAGGGTTCACCGGAACCGCTCAGGGGAAGTTTTCGAAGACTTCCTGGTTCTTCACCTATAAACTGTAAAACATTTTTTGTAAGAGACTTCTTTTCCAGACCTGCCAGGAAACATGAAAATAAACCCCTGGATGGAATATATTTCAGAATTCGCTTTATATCTTTCTCTTTTGGATTCTTTTTCAGCTGCCTCAGCCAGTGCTGATCCAGATTTGTCAGTTCGATAATTTTATTATCGGTATTATCAGCAAAATTTTCCACAATCTTTGAATGGCGTTTTACATAATCCTCTGAATAAATATCACTGGAGAAACTATTGTTTTCAAGTGATTCTGACAGATATTTAATAAACTGTTTTCTTTTTTTTCTGTATATCAGAGTGAAAATCAGGGCAGCAATTATTATTACAGCAGCAGATCCTCCGCCTGTAATAATCCAGAAAGGTAATTCACCGACATATTTTAATACTATATCCATTTAGTTCTCCTTGAGTTCTTTGACTCTTCCTTAACTTACCTGCTTTAAAACACTGAAGATATGAAGTGGTTTATCTTTCCCCTTTACCTTCACAGGTTTCAGTTCTTTCAGCTTAAAATGCTCACCAATAAGATCTCTGGTCTGCTGGGTAATTATTACCTCTCCTGCACCTGCAACACCTTCAAGTCTTGCAGCAATATTAACAGTATCTCCAATGACTGAATAATCCATTCTTCTGGAACTTCCAAGGTTTCCTGATATAAGGGGTCCGCTGTGCATCCCTATTCCCACCTGTAGGTGGGAGGCTTTTCCATGAAAGAAATTACGATTTTTAGATTTGACCAATTCCTGAATTTCAATTGCACAGCCAACACCGGAAATTGCATCCCTGTCGGGATTAACAACAGGGACTCCCCAGGCTGCCATAATACAGTCTCCAATAAATTTATCAATATAACCGTTATATTTTATTACAATTTCAACTGCTTCACTAAAATATTCATTAAGAATTTCAATTATATACTCTGGTTCTTTCCCCTCGCTGAAGGATGTATATCCCCTGATATCGGCAAAGAAGACAGTGGCATCTTTTTTACTTCCTCCCAACTGAACAAGTTCGGGTGATTCCATAAGGTTTTTAAGAACATCTGCAGACATATATCTTGCAAACATATCCTTAACTACCCTCCTCTCCTCTACTGCGAGATTGACTCTTTGTTTTAATTCCTGCTCTCTGGACTGGTCTGTAAAAAGGAGTGTTATGCCTTCATGTTTCCCTAATTTACCCTTTAGGGGTGAAATATTGAGGGAAAAATCCATCTCTTTTTCGTTCCCTGTAAAAATACCTTCGAGACCAAGAATCTCTTTATCAAATGACCCTTTTTTTGTTATCTCCTTTAATATCTTGTTATTAAGGGAATTGGAGAAGAACTTTTCAATTCCCTGATTGATGTTTTCAGGGTTTAAATTCAGCCGCTCTGCAGCAGCCTGATTAAAATAGTGAATATTCCCTTTTTCATCTGTTGTAATAAGGAGGTTTGTCATTGAACTGAAGATACTCTCCTGATATCTCTGTAGTGTTTCAATCTCTTTAAGTTTCTGTTTTACTTCCTGAAAGAGTTCAACATTGTGAACCATTCCTCCTGAAAGTCTTGTAAATGCATCAAGGAAATGGAGTCTGTTTCTACCGTAATAATCTTTATTCTTAGAATTTAATATGAGAATCCCTATTTTTCTTGTTGCAGTATTCAGGGGAAGAACAATAGCACTGTTCATAGAACTGTTTAGAAGGCTTTCTTCAAAAAACTGGTTGTTTCTGTCATGAACTATCAGTGCCTCATTACAGTCTTCCATAAATTGAACCAGGTTTGAAGATAAGGGAAAAGTTTTTGGAGTCTCATACTTTCCCCTTTTGAATATCATTTTAAGAGAATCCTGTTTTTTCCCATCTACAGGGTATGCATAGAGTGCACCGATCTCAGATTTGCTTATATCCTGAGCCTGTTCAACAAGAATTGATATTAAGGATGTTCGACTCTGGTCGGTCGTAAGAAGGGCACTTACCCTGACAAGTTCCTGAATAGTTGCAATTCCCACGAATTTACCCCTTCTGTTTTGGAAACAGCAGCAGTTCAAGATGATAAGGCAATCCAAAATATTATATATTAGGTTCTTATGAAATAGTATTACTAAGTTGGAATTTGTGCAATATCTTAATTTTTTTTAAAACTGGCTGAAACTGCATTATACTTGACAATTGGGATTATTAGATTGACTATGAAGAGTCAGAAAGTATCTACAGCTTTTAACAGGAGTAGTTATGAATTTTCTTATTATTGATGATTCCGGAGTTATGAGGAGAATACATAAAAATATTTTACTTGATCATAAAATTGACGAATCGAATCTCTTTGAAGCAGAAAACGGAGAGATTGCTGTTACAATTGCAAAAGAGAAAAATATTGGTCTTTTTCTGGTAGACTGGAATATGCCTAAACTGGACGGACTTAAGTTTGTGCAGATTATCAGGGCACTCCCCCAGTATGAGGATACTCCCATAATTATGATAACCTCAGAAGCCGCCAAATATAATGTTGTTGATGCTATCTCTGCAGGGGTTACCAACTATGTAGTGAAACCTATAAAAGGGGATATTCTCTGGGAGAAAATAAGCAGGTACATTAAATGAAGGCAAAGTATATAAATCCCTTTATTTCAGCATCCATGAATCTTTTTAAGGAGTATCTCGGCCTTGATGTGGAGAGTGGTAAACCCTATGTTCTTGTTGATCCAAGATCGCTGGATGAGGTTTCCGGTATTATCGGATTGGCAGGAGAAACAACAGGTTCAGTGGTCCTGAGTTTTTCCAGAGATACAGCAATAAATATAATTTCAAAATTTGCCGGTCATCAATACCAGGCTTTGGGTAGTGATGTCATTGACGGGGTTGGAGAACTGATAAACATAGTTGCAGGTAATGCCAAGAAAGATCTACTGGATTATAAAATTGTCATATCACTTCCAGGTGTTATTACCGGTAGTGATTACAGAATCCACTGGCCCGAAAATGTTCCGGTAATTTCAGTTCCGTTCTCAAGTTCATCCGGAAATTTTACTTTAAATGTTTCCCTTCGGGATGCGGAATGAGGCTTGTATCAATAAGGCTGAAAATAGTTATTACAATTATTATGGTATTGCTGATAACAGTTTCTGTTTCTATTTTTTTCACTGTTTCCAATCAGAGAAAAAATCTGTTTGAAACTATGCGGAACAGTCTGTCTGTAAATAATGCAATTCTCAATACAGTAATAAAGAATATTATGCTGAGCGGGGAAGCTCCCATTGCGAGTAAAACCATGTCGGATCTCAGAGCTCTACAGGAATTTAAAGAGATCGAGATCTACCGCACAGACGGGACAGTTGCATTTAATGATTATTCAACTGTAGATGCGGTAAACAGTTTTCAGTCCCGGATTATGTTTAGCGAGACTCCCAGAGCCGATTTGAAAATAATTGATAATCCAAATTTCCAGGATGTTCTTGCATCAAATACACCCAGGCATGTTGAATTACTTGATTCCAGGGAGATGGAGTTTTTTTTCCCTATCCTTAATCTTCCGGACTGCAGAGTTTGTCATGGTACCGAATCATTTATAAGGGGAGTTGCTCACTATAAGGTTTCTGTGGATGAAATTTTTCGGCAGATTAACAGCTCCAGGAATTTTCTTACAGTTTTTTTTCTGTTTGCCGGAGCAGTAATAGCGTTTATTCTTATCTGGATGATGCAGAGGATTGTAGTGAAGCCTGTTCTTTCCATTGGGAGGGTTGTGGCAGAAGTTGGTTCCGGTAATCTTAATATAAGAACCGGAATAAAGAGTAATGACGAACTTGGGCTGCTTGGTTCCAAACTCAATGAGATGATTTCGGATCTTAAGGATAAACGGCAGCTGGAACTTGCAAACAGGGAGATTGAAACCAGGAACAGGGAGAATAAGAAGTATCTTGATAATATTAATGAGGGGCTTCTTCTTCTTAATCCTGATTTAACAATTTCTAAACAGTATTCCCGCTTTCTGACTATTTTGTTTAATCGTGAGATTGTTTCAGGGTTACGGCTTTCAGAGTTTATCTATCCTGACAGTGATAAGCATATGGAAGATCGAGATGAAGTTGATCAGTTCGTAAAGATGATTTTTGAAAAAACAAAAACGGATATGGAGATGATTTTAAGTATTAATCCTCTTTTTAATAAAAAACTGACAATTGAAAATTCAGTTGGAGAGCAGTCCTCAATAATTGTTGATGCTCATTTTCAACGTATTTTCAATGGAGATTCAGTTGAGAATGTGATGGTTATTTTTGAAGACAGAACCAAAATTATTAATATTGAAAAAGAACTGGAAGCTGCCAGAG
>JAJRQE010000276.1 GCA_024280415.1 Spirochaetota bacterium
CAGGTGCTATAGAAGCTTACAGGAAGGCAATAGAACTGGATGGTGAAGAGTGGTCAAATTTTGCGAATTTGGCAATTCTCCTGGAATACGACAGTAATGGACTGCGATACAACAGCGGAGATCTAGCTGAAGCAGTTGAGACCTATAAACTTATAGGTGATAAACTAAGCGAGAATGGAATGGATCTGAATGTTCTGACAGATCTGCTGTATCTGAAGGACTGGGAGCAACTGGAAGAGGCTCTGGGTGAAATTAAAAATCAAAAGACAGTTACTCTCTATAAAGTTGTCCTGTATGCTGCAAAGGGTGATTTTACTGCAGCCCTGGGAGAAGCTTCCAAAACAGGAAATAATCAGGATAAACAGACTCTTCTTTCCAATGCCGGGGAACTTCTTATCCATATTCGTAATTATAAATCTGCAGCAGTTTTATTCCGTGAAGCTGCGAAGGGTTCAGGGGATTCAATCTCTCTGGAATCCAGGGCGGATGTTCTGACCGGAACTGTTCTTAATGAAAATATTACCTTTGATCCTGAAAATCCTGAAGATCTAATTAAAAATTTCTACAGAATTCTATATCTCTCCGGGGGTACCGATTTTCAAGAATTAAAAAACCTTTTAACTGATGATCTCTATTCAAAAGCAATGGACAGAGATTCCCGGAACAATTTTATTTCTCAGTGGTGGGTATTACGAAATGAAAGTATCCGTGCTGGTCTTTCTCTGAATGTGGTTCTTGATCTTTTTCTGTCTAATCTGAAATTTCAGACCCGGACGGATGGGGAGGGGGGGTATCACCTGAAACTTATCGAGACTGGGTTGAATACAAACATCGATTCCAATTTTTATATTCAGCGGATTGCAGGTTCTCTAAGGGTCGCAGGGACAGATAATTTCAGGGCTCCTGTTGGTGCTGTAATTCTTGATTATCTTAATACAGGGAAGATTCAGTCTGCTGCTGACTGGCTTGACTGGTACTATAAAGATTACAGTTATTTCGGTAGAAGTGGAGATGAACCACTTTACGGTCAGCCTGTTCAGGGATTCTGGAAAAAAAGAGGAAATGATCTGACAGACAGGAATAATATGGAGATTGCAGCAGCATCAATTCTTGTTACAGATAAATCCTTTTATACCAGAGCAGTATCTATACTTGAATCTGCTTTGAAAGACCCAAAGAACCAGGCTGTTATGGATAAACTATACTATGCTATTTACTATGCCTATCAGACGGGAAATAATTTTTCAGATCTGCATAGAGCCGCCTCATGGTTGTATAATAGATTCCCTGAATCTGATTTCGCTTTTTCTGCATTTCTTGGATCTTTGTTGAATATTGAACGTTATAATGAACTGGAAAAACTTGCACTGGAGCGACTAAAGGAGGATGCAGAAGATTCAACTGCCATAGATATGCTGATAAATATGTATTTCTCCAGACTCGATTTTGATTCTGTAGACAAAATATTCGAAGATCTTGAATCGAAAAATCAGCTTTCTGCACGTTTATACAACGCTGTTGCATGGATGTATCTTTTTGAACCGGTTGTCGATGAGAAGGCTCTGGAATATGCAAGGCAGGCAGTTAACATGTCAAATAATTCAAATACAGCTATTCTTCATACCCTGGCTGCATTATATGCAGAGTTCGGGAGGTGTGAGGAAGCCCGTAATACCCTTGACAGGGTAATGCAGCTTTCCGGTTCCAGTGAACCCTCCTCTGACGACTGGTATGTTCTGGGACGAATTGCTGAAGAGTACGGTATGACTGAATCAGCACTCTACTACTATAAAAAAGTTAGAAAACCGGAAATAGGAGTGGGTAAGTTTGATAGTTCATATGTTCTTGCATCGAGAAGAATAGGGATAATAGAAAAGAAGTGAGCATATTTGCTTAATTCTTACTTGACATCTCTTACATATAGGTATTATTATATATAGTATAAAGACTATAAAGGAGTTTGATATGACTTTAGATACCAATTTAAAACATTTTTCGACAGCAGCGGAACTGGAAGAGATAATTAATTCTTCAGAAAATGTAATGGTCTGCTGCGGCAGAATGGGACCCATGTGTGTTCCAGTCTATGGCGCCATGGAGGAACTTCAGGCATCAGGCGATTATGATAATGTAGAGTTTAGAGATATGCTCTTTGATAATCCGGAAGCATCAGTTATCAGGAACCTTCCTGAATGTTCATCTTTCAGAGGTCTTCCATTTACTGTGTATTATAAAAATGGAAAGGTTGTTAAAGCCACTTCCTCGATTCAGTCAAAAGAGCAGGTGACAGAAATACTGGATGAAATTCTTTAGGATGAGACTGTGAAAAAATATGATGTTATAGTCCTGGGAGGGGGGCCGGCTGGTTTAACAGCAGGAATCTATCTCTCCCGGGCAAGGCAGAAAGTTCTTATTATTGATGAAGGGATGATAGGGGGACAGGTTGTTCTGACCCATGCTGTAGCAAATTATCCCGGTCTGGATGAGATTTCCGGGTATAAGCTGGCATCCGAAATGAAGAAACAAGCGGCGGAATTCGGTTGTGATATAAGGACAAACGAAAAACTTGTTAGTTTTGATTTCAGCAATACTGATAAGTTTGTAAATACTAAATCCGGAGAATATCAGGCAAGGGCTGTGATTATCGCTGTAGGCGGGCAGCCCAGACATCTTGGTCTTGAGTCCGAAAAATCCTTTCAGGGGACGGGTATTTCCTACTGTGCTACATGTGATGGAGATTTTTTTACGGATCAGGACATTGTTGTTGTCGGGGGTGGAAATTCTGCTCTTGAAGAGGCAGTATCACTGACTAAATATGCCAGAACTGTGACAATTGTTCATCAGTTTGATCATTTTCAGGCTTATGACTATGCCATAACGGCAGCAGAGAATAATCCAAAAATAAAATTTTTAATGGAATCTGAAATTGAGAAATTTACCGGGAGTGAAAGTCTCTCCGGTATAGTTATAAAGAGTAAAAAAGATGGAAGTTCCAGAGTGCTTGATGTAACCGGAGCTTTTATTTTTATTGGATATGTTCCCGGGTCTGAACCTTTTAAGGACTGTGTCATACTAAATGATCGGAAAGAGATAGTTACCGACGAGGATATGGCAACCAGTCAGGTTGGAGTTTATGCTGCAGGAGATGTCAGACAGAAAAAGTACAGACAAATAACTACTGCTGTAAATGACGGTACTGTTGCTGCACTGGCAATTTTAGACTATCTTAATGGTACTGATCCTGATAAAAATTAAGAATTTGGGGTGATGATTGTAGAGATACTGCAGATTGTGTCTCTACTTTGTTCCTAGTTTAGATTTAATTTTCTTTCTGCTTTCTATGGCAAGACGTTTAAAATCTTCCGGAATTTCCATTTGCAGCATTTCGAGCAGAAGTTTTTCCGCCTTATCATACCGGTTAAAAAAGATATTTGCAGAAGCCAGAGCATAAATTGTCCGGTAATCCCAGGGATTAAGTTTGTAGGATTTCATCATCGTTCTGTAACTCTTTTTAAATTCTCCCAGCTGATTGTATGTTACTCCCAGATTTCTGGCAATTGAAGAGCTGGAAGGGGCGAGGGCCTCTGCTTTTTCAAGAAATATTTTTGCAAGACCGTAGTTACCCAGTTTGAAATTGGAGCAGCCATATGCTTCCAGAGCATCAGAATTATCCTGTTCAAGAGTAAAAAAGTAATCCAGGGTTTTTAAAGCTTTATCTGCTTCATTTAACTCAGTAAAAGCAATTCCTATACGGAGAAGAGCTTCTGTATTATCCGGTTCATCCATGAGGATATCTTCCAGAAGGGCAACTGCTTCATTATAGTTTGAATCTGCGAGTAACTTATCGATATTATCCAGTTGTTCTGTATCATACTGCATCTTTTATAATATACAATCCGGGACTCAATAAATCAACAACCATAAGGTTTTTACGATTTCATAGAAATTGCTAGAGGGTTCAAAAGTCTATCATTGATAAGAGATCGTGTTTTCGATATATTAAAGGTATGAGATTAAGGTTCGGGTCAATTCTTCTTCAATTTAAACTTACAATGATGTTTGTTGTATTCGGACTTCTTGTGGGATATTCATCCTATGTTGTAACTACATTTTCAAATACAAAAATGCTTGTGGATCAGTTTCTCGATACTGATCAGAGGATGATGACAGAAATAACCAGAGAATATGGCAATGACTGGATTCTTGGTCTAAGTACTGTCTTTCCCAATGATAATAACAGAGATATCCTGAAAGCTCTTATACCGGCTGAATTTAAAGATAGTATTATAATTAGATTTTATTACAAAGAATCGAATGATAAACTATGGTATTTACTCAGGGATAGTTCAAAACCAGGATATGATCCTGAGATAGTGGATGATGATACAGTTCCTCAGCTTGAAGAAGTTCTGAAACTTAATTTAATAGATGCGGAGCATTCTTTTTTTAACTTAAACAGTTCAAGAGTAATATTTATTAATGTTACCAGACCGGGGGATTCCCATAAGTATGTGGTTCGAATCAATATAAACAGGGAAAATCTTATCAATTTTATTCTGAAAAATAGCGATAGATGGTCAATTTATACACTTGTCACGCTTCTTATCTCCCTTGTTTTGGGATTTATTTTCGCAAAATCAATTTCCATACCAATCAGGAAGCTCTCGGATGGTGCTACTGCTCTGTCGAAGGGAGAACTCAATATCCGCTTCAAAATGAAAAGGCGGGATGATATTGGGGAGCTCTCGGGAGCCTTGAATGAGATGGCTATTAATATTGAAAATAGGATTCGTACAATTGAAACAATGAACAGAATTGATAAGGCTGTTAATTCTGCAATATCACGAAACCAGCTTTTAGAATATGTTGCAGTGTATATTTCTGATTTATTTGAAAGATCAGCAGTATTTATTTTTGAAAAAGGATCAAAGTCTTATCGAATTCTGGCTCATGCCCCGGACAGATACCGATTTAAGGCAGACGAAATATTATTTGAAAACCTGTCCGATAGATACTATAAGAATGATCACAGTACCTACTTTTTTACTGATGAATCCCTTGATCATATACGCCATTTGGTTGAGAATTCCGAAAAATTCAGAAATGGGGTGAGCGTTCCCCTTATACAATCTAACAGACTTGCAGGTCTTTTGGTTGTTTTAATGGATAACCTGGATAACAAGATTGTCAACTCACTTAATGCCCTGGCAGATCAGGTTAGTGTTGCTCTTTTAAGCTTAAAAGAGAGTGATGATAAAAATAAAATGTACAATGGTATGCTTCTTTCTCTGACAAGAAGTGTCGATACAAAGTCCCGTTGGACATCCGGGCATAGTGAAAGGGTCACAATACATGCGTCTAATCTTTCAAAGAAAATTGGTCTGGACAAAGATACCAGGGAGATGATTCGGATATCTTCCCTGCTTCACGATATAGGAAAACTTGGAGTTCCGGAAAACATTCTTGATAAACCGGGAAAACTCAACGATGAGGAATTTTCATTTATCAGAAATCATCCTGTAATGGGTGAAGATATCATAAAGGATATTCCTCACTTTAAAATGGTGCGGTCGGTAGTAAGATCCCATCATGAAAGATGGAATGGCGAAGGATATCCTGATGGATTAAAAAAGGATAATATTCCCATTGCGGCACGGATTGTAGCAATAGCAGATGTCTGGGATGCAATAACAGCAAACAGACCTTATAGAAAAGGGTTTAACTATGATAAGGCTGTTGATATTATGAAATCGGAGAGGGGGCAGCTATTTGATCCGGCACTCCTTGATCTCTTTCTTGAAATGATTAATAAGAACAATGTTGAGTAATCCCACTATCCATGTCGTAAAAATAATTAACATCCTCTCTAAAATCAAGAATTCATTTTGTCAAACTTTTTATTATAGATATTTTCGGCTTTTTCCTGTTATATTGTGAGTGCTGTATAAGAATTACTGTATCACTTTGGGAGAAGGTATATGCTCTGGAAAATCCTGTTTGATAGTGAATGTCCTATGTGTTGCAGATTTTCCAACATAATAAAGGGTATGGACAAAAACGGAGACTTTCTTCTTGAAAGTTATCAAAATTATTCTGTGTATAATGATTCTCCTGTAAGAGAAGAATTATCCCAGGAAATTCATATTATAAATAATAATGGTGAAATCAGACATGGTTCAGAAGCTGTTACCACTATTCTTTCGATACTCCCGGGACTTAGACCCTACAGATGGATGATTGAAAGCAGATGGGGTAAAAGAGGTACAATAATAATGTATAAAAGTCTAAAAAGATATGGAAAATGCAGGAGCTGCAGATAGATATTGAAAAGTATTTATATCTGTATTTCCCATTATTATCTCTAAACAATTGAATCTAGTATAATTTTAGAATTATTGTAAAAAATATCTTCAATATCTTTTTTGCCAAGGCCGGATTTTTTAGCAGCTTTCTTAAAAGCACGAAGCTCTTCATACATAAAAAATGTCAGCTCATCAGCTTCCGGACTGTCCACTTCCCTCATATTGGGGTCGTAGGATACATCTCCA
>JAJRQE010000014.1 GCA_024280415.1 Spirochaetota bacterium
AAACCAGGCTGAAAGAGATGGATGAAGTAACAGGATATAACGACTACAGAGAGACTGGTAATACTGATATGGAAGAAGCAGGTATTGATTTTACCCTCGATGAAGCCGGTGCTGCCTTAGCAATTCTTGTGGGCTTAAGTGATGATAACCCATCAGATGAGGAAGCGGCGGTAATGAGGGAGTATTATTCATCCAATGTTATATCGTCATTAATGGGTAAAATGTCAGAATCGGGAATAGAATATCCTGAAAATCTTATAGGTACCAAGAAGATGATTTTTAAAGGGCTATCCAAGGCGGACAGGGATCTTCAGAAAAAGTATCTTGCCATAGCCTACAAGGTTGCAGGTGCAGATGGCGTTTATGACAATTCGGAACTGGAATTGATAGAGGAGTACTGTCTTGAGTATGGAATTGGAATGGCAGAACTAAAGGATTACTTTAAAACAAGTATTGCCTGATAGTAATAAATATTTAAAAGTACTCCAATAATGGAGTTTGCATTGAAAAGGGCAGATCACAAGAGTGGTTTGTTCTTTTTTTTTGTAGATTTTAATTTTCAATCTTGACATTTTTCCCCTTAAAGACTATTTTGCCTATAGACATTATAGAGTATAAGAATCAGGAAGGTGATCCATGAAAGGTAAAATGGAAAGTGGAGTATTTGATCTGGCAGAGATGAAGAAGGTTGGAATGATCCAGCAGAAACAAAAGGAATACTTTGCTCTGAGACTTAGAGCAGTCGGCGGAAACCTGAAACCGGATCAGTTTAGAAAAATTGCAGATATCGCAGAAAAATATGGAGATGGAAGTATTCATATTACGACGAGACAGGGTATTGAGATCCATAATGTGTTCCATACAGATCTTGAGAAGGCCAGAGAGGAACTAGGTGAGTATGGCTTAAAAATGGGTGCCTGTGGACCAAGGGTCCGGATTGTAGTTGCATGTCCCGGGAGTGCTACATGCCGCTGGGGATCAATTGAAACAAAGGCTATATCAAATTATCTCGACAAAAAATATTTTGGAACAGATACTCCCCATAAGTTCAAGATGAGTGTTACGGGGTGTCCTCACAACTGTGCAAAAGCTTCTGAAAACGACATAGGTGTAATGGGCGGTATCCTGCCAAAGTGGACTGAAGATAAATGTATCGACTGTAATCTTTGTGTAAACGTCTGCCCGACAGATGCAATTGAAAGAGTTGAAGGGAAATATATTTTAAATATTCCTAAATGTATCAACTGCAGTATCTGTACTTCCTCCTGTCCTGTTGATTCATGGGTTCCGGAAAAGAAGGGATATATACTGCACATCGGCGGAACAATGGGAAAGATTCCACGAATTGCCAGCAGACTTACAGGTGTTGTTGAAGATATAGAAACCTTAAAAGAATTAATCGATCTTTCCATAGAATACTACAGGGAAAACGGGCGGAAAAAAGAGAGATTCGGGCACATGATCGATCGGATTGGTCTGGAAACTGTTAAAAAGGAGATTATGAATGGAACTGAAACCAGTAAAATCAATAAATCTTGAAGGAGTATCCTGTCCTATGAATTTTGTTATGACCAAGGTTGCAATTGCAGAAATTTTAACAGGTGAAATTCTTGAAGTCATTCTGGACGAAGGGGAAGCTCTTCTTAACGTTCCTATGAGTATGAAAGAGGAAGGGCATGCAGTTCTTAATGTTAAGAAGGATCAGAATCTGTTTCATGTTTTTTTCCGTAAAGGAGAAGATTGAATGAATAATAATAAACTGGAAACGTATCGTAAAGAACTTGCGGGGAAGAGTGGCAAAGAGGTACTGGCATGGACTCTAGGAACTTTTGAATCCGAAAGTATAGCCATGGCAACAAGTTTCGGTGCAGAAGATCAGGTTCTGACTCACATGATTGCCGGATCTGGTTATCCTGTAAAATTATTTTCACTGGATACAGGAAGGTTACCCGAGGAGACCTATGGAACTATGCAGAATACAATTGATAAATATGGAATCAGCATTGAGCTTCTTTTTCCACGTAAGGAGTCAGTAGAAACCATGGTAGCTAAACATGGTCCGAATTTATTTTACCGGAGTGTCGAATTACGAAAGGAATGCTGCAGGGTCAGGAAAATTGAATCACTGAAGAACAGACTTGAAGGTTTGTCTCTTTGGATTACGGGACTGCGTAAAGAGCAGTCTTTGACGAGAAGAAAACAGAATGTCATAGAATGGGATGACAAGTTTGGATTATACAAAGTTTCTCCTCTTTTGACCTGGAGTGAAAAGGATATCTGGAACTATATCCGGACAAACAGTATTCCATACAATACTCTTCATGATTCAGGGTTTCCCAGTATTGGATGTGAACCCTGCACCAGGGCAGTAGTTCCAGGAGAAGATATCAGATCGGGTCGATGGTGGTGGGAAGATCCTAAAAACAGGGAATGCGGATTACATGAACCAAAACCTGCAAACAGAGGAGAGTAATAATGGATCATCTTGAGCGGCTTGAAGCACAAAGCATTTATATTATTCGTGAAGCCTACAGGGAATTCAAGAGTCTTGCGATGCTGTGGTCAATTGGAAAGGACAGCACTGTTCTTCTCTGGCTTGCACGAAAAGCATTTTTTGGTCATGTTCCTATGCCCTTAATCCATATTGATACACATTTTAAAATACCAGCTATGATCGAGCACAGGGACGAACTTGCCCGTAAGTGGAAACTTAATATGATATATGGAGAAAACAGCAAGGCTCTGGAAAACAGGCAGACTTTTCCGGACGGAAATATTGACAGAATAACCTGCTGTAAAAATCTTAAAAGTGAGGCGTTAAAGCACACCCTTTCGGGAGAATGGACACGATTCAGGATGGATCATGCCACAGGAGAGTATGTGCAGGACAGGAACAGAGAGCCCTATACAGGTGTAATTGTCGGAGTCAGAGCCGACGAAGAGGGAAGTCGTTCCAAGGAGCGTTATTTTTCTCCCCGGGATAAAGAGAATGACTGGGATGTCGGGGATCAGCCTCCGGAATTCTGGAATCAGTACAAAACTGATTTTGCACCTGGAACACATGTAAGAGTTCATCCTCTTCTTGACTGGACAGAGCTTAATATCTGGGAGTATATAGGCCGGGAAAAAATTCCAATTATTGATCTTTACTTTAATACGGGTAGCGGTAAAAGATACCGTTCCCTGGGATGCGGACCTTGTACGCAGCAGGTCGATTCGGATGCTGCAAATGTAGATGAAATTATTGAAGAGCTTAGAACCGGTAAATTCACAAATATTGCAGAACGATCGGGCAGGGCTCAGGATAAAGAGGACGGCGGTGGGCTGGAAACACTCCGCCGCGATGGATACATGTAAAAAGACTTTTAACAGCATACAGGATTTCAGGAGAGTATATGTACAGAGAACAGATGAATATAGTCATTGTAGGTCATGTGGATCATGGAAAGAGTACAGTGATAGGAAGACTACTTGCAGATACAGGTTCACTTCCTTCGGGAAAACTGGAGAGAGTAAGAGAAAACTGCAGAAAAACTTCAAAGCCTTTTGAATATGCATTTCTACTGGACGCTTTAAAGGATGAACAGTCCCAGGGGATAACAATTGATACTGCAAGGTGTTTTTTTAAATCCGCTGCCAGGGACTATATTATTCTGGATGCACCGGGGCATATTGAGTTTTTAAAAAATATGGTAACAGGAGCCTCAAGAGCAGAAGCTGCATTACTTGTAATAGATGCGGACGAAGGAATACAGGAAAATTCCCGGAGGCATGGACATATGGTATCGGTTCTCGGAATAAAGCAGGTTTCAATACTTGTGAATAAAATGGATCTTGCAGACTATAATGAGGATATATTTGTAAAAATCGAAGAGGAATATACACAGTTTTTACAGGAATTAAACATAGAACCGGTATCATTCATTCCTATAAGCGCCAGAGATGGAGAAAATCTGGTAAAGTTATCCGGGGAAATGCCCTGGTACAGTGGATGTTCAGTTCTCCAGCAGCTTGATAATTTTCAAAAGTCTCTTACTAAGGAAAATCTTCCCTTCAGAATGCCGGTTCAGGATATCTATAAGTTTACTGCAGATAACGATGACAGGAGGATTATAGCAGGTACAATTGATTCCGGTACCATTAAAGCTGGTGATGAGGTTATTCTCTTTCCCTCCTCCAAAACATCAAAAATAAAAACTATTGAGGGTTTCAATATTCCAGGGAAAGATCATGCTGCTGCAGATGAGGCTACCGGATTTACACTTACTACACAGATATATATTAAACCGGGTGAGATGATGGTAAAAAAGAATGATCCCCTGCCTAAGGTAGATACCCGGTTTAAAGCCAATTTTTTCTGGGTAGGTAAAGCTCCTATGATAAAAAAGAAAAATTATAAGTTAAAGATAGGAGCCTCCCGGACTACGGTCAGACTTGTAGATATTATCAGTGTTATCGATGCATCTGATCTAAGCTCTGATAAATCCAAACAGCAGATTGACCGGCATGATGTAGCTGAATGTATTTTTGAGACATCCAAACCAATTGTTTTTGATGTATCAGGCGAAATGGAAAGTACAGGGAGGTTTGTAATAGTTGAAAACTATGAGATTTCCGGAGGAGGGACTATCCTCGACTCGATTGAATCAGAAGAGAATATGCTTAGCAGGCATATTAAAGAAAGAGAGGTCTTATGGGAAAAAGGGCCGATATCAGCCCCGGAAAGGGCTTTGCAATACAAGCATAAGTCAAAATTAATAGTATTTACAGGAGAGGACGAGAAGAAAAAAAGGGAAATAGCCTATGCCCTGGAAAAACAGCTTTTTCAGCGAAATTTCAAAGTCTACTATCTTGGAACGGGAAATATACGTAATGGACTGGATTCGGATATCAGCTCATGGGACAATGACCGTGATGGGTTTATACGACGTCTGGGAGAACTGGCAAGAATCATGACAGATTCCGGGCAGATATTTATTACAACTATACAGGAAGCTGATGATTATGATCTGGAAAGTCTTGGATTACTCAATCAGCCCAATGAAAATATTATTGTCAATATAGGGAACAACAGTTTTCATGGATTCAGTGTAAATCTGGATCTGGAAAATGACGTTCCAGAGGGTGAAGCTCTTGAAAAAATTTATAGCCTCCTTAGAGACGAAGAGATAATTCCTGATTTTTCAATTTAGATAGTTGAGATATACTGTTTATTGAAATAAAAATATCCATTATAATAGAGTCAGTTATGAAAATATCTTATAAATGTGACTATTCCCTTAAAGTAATACTGGATCTTTCGGTGCATTATCCGGATAAGCTCCTTTCCATAAAGGAACTGGCTGTCAGACAGGATATTCCTAAGAAGTTTCTGGAGCAAATTCTTCTGGATCTTAAGAAGGGTGGTTTTGTTGACAGCCGGAAGGGACCAAAGGGAGGATATTTTTTGGTCAGAACTCCCAGGGATATTCTATTAGGTGATGTCATAAGGCATATTGAGGGTACCGTCTATCCGATTTCCTGTATTGATCCTGATAAACCTACAAAGTGTGATGAACGTACATCCTGCTTTTTTATTCCCATCTGGCTAGATATAGGAAATACCATTACAAAGATAATCGACAGCATAAATTTTGAAGATCTGAAACAGAGACATCTGGAATCTTTAAATAATTTTGTTTCCGATTATCAGATTTAAGTCTTTAATGCCTGGACGTTTGATCTTAATCCATCTTTTTGCGCTGTCTCTCATTTTCTATTAAAAAATACATTTTCCCTATTCTATGGCTAAAACACTGGCGCAAAATAGCCCTCGGATGCATGGGCGAGCAGTGAGCTTGCGAGGGACCAGCCAAAAACAGGCTGAATTTGTATACATCGCAAAAGACTGTTTTGCAGGAACCTTGTTTGACAATAATTTTTTATTAGAATATCATTGGGATGCTTTCCTGGAAGGAAAGCAAACAGGGGATGAACTCCTGACATACGATAAACTTTTTCTCGTAGGTTAGGAGGCAGTAGTGTCATTGGGTTTTAATTATCAGGCACTCTTTGAAATTATTAAAAAGTGTCCTTCCTGTACCTGCCTGGCCTCACGGTTTCCCTATTACTCTCCTATTACCCAAGATAAACTAAAAATGGGTAACCTTAATAAACAGCTTGAAGGAAAGGAAAATTGAAAGAACGAATATTGTATTTTGACTGTTTCTCCGGTATTTCCGGTGATATGACTATTGCCGCCCTGGTTGAGCTGGGGGTGCCGGCTCAATACCTGATTGCGGAACTTGGAAAATTAGATCTCAGTGGATTCCATCTCAATTTTGAACAGGATGAACGTAAAGGTATTAACGGTTTAAGGGTGGATGTAGTACTGGAAGACTCTACAGACAATAATCATGGAAGAACCTTTTTAGATATAAAAAAAATAATCAGTAAAAGTACTCTGTCAGAGGTGGTAAAAGAATCATCTCTGCAGATTTTTAGAATTCTGGCCGAGGCTGAAGGGAAAATTCATAATAAATCTCCGGATCAGATCCATTTTCATGAAGTTGGTGCTGTCGATTCAATTGTCGATATTGTTGCTGCTTCAATCTGTGTTGATTATCTAAAACCGGACAAAATATATTCCTCCTCAATAGAACTGGGTGGAGGTTTTGTAAAGTGTGAGCATGGGACAATACCTGTTCCGGCTCCGGCCACCCTGGAAATTTTAAAAGATGTTCCTGTAAAAACCGGTGCTGTCCCCTTTGAAACAACAACTCCCACAGGTGCGGCAATTCTAGCCTTCTTTGTAGATCTATACACCGATAAGACGGCTTTTATTCCAAAAAAAATTGCATACGGTATTGGTCACAGGGATACTGATATTCCAAATGTCCTTAGGGTAATTATATTTGAAAATATAGCAGATAGTTCTGATACCTCACCTGACAGTACGGATGAAATTGTTCTGGAATGTACAATCGATGATATGAATCCCGAATTCTACAGTTCCCTTATTGACAGATTTCTGGAGGCAGGTGCAAAAGATGCGTACTATACTCCGGTTGTTATGAAGAAGGGAAGGCCAGGAGTAAATATTTCTGTATTAGCTCCTTTGGGGAGGGAAGAAGCAATAGGTGAAATAATGCTTAAGGAGACGAGTACATTCGGATACAGGAAAAATAGAATAGAGAAAGTTGCTCTTAAGCGCCTTTTTGAAATAAAAGATACCAGCCTTGGAAATGTAACTGTAAAGACAGCATTTCTTAACGGCGGGCGGATAAAGTCAAAGGTGGAATATGAAGACTGTCTGGGAATATCCCGTAAAAAAGGGATACCCCTTCCTGAAGTGTACCGGATAATAAATGGAGAATTATATGAATCCAAAAACAATTGAGGCTCTCTTTAATCAGTATAAGGAGGGGGCTATCGATATTAAAGATGCAATGATGAAAATGAAGGAGCTTCCCTATAAAAATCTTGACTATGCAAATCTTGACAACCATCGTTCCTTAAGAACAGGATTTCCGGAAGTAGTCTATGCTGAAGGTAAAAGCCTTGAACAGCTAAGGGGTATAATCTCTTATCAAATTAAAGAGGGGGACACTTCCATTCTGGCGACCAGAGTAACAGAGACTCAGTTTGAATATTTAAAAGATCTTTCCAGTGAACTTAAGTATGATCCTCTTTCCAGAACAATTACATTAAAAAGAGACGATACCGAAGATATTAAAAACAGGTATATAGCTGTTGTAACAGGTGGTACTTCCGACATTCCTGTTGCCGAGGAAGCTGCAGTAACAGCGGAGATTTTTGGATCCAGAGTGGAGAGAATTTATGATGTGGGTGTTGCCGGTATTCACCGCCTGTTCAGTAAGATTGATTTAATCCGCCGGGCAAGGGTGATTGTTGTAGTTGCAGGTATGGAAGGTGCTCTTCCTAGTGTTGTAGGCGGTCTTGTGGAATCACCTGTTATCGCAGTCCCCACAAGTATAGGGTATGGCGCTTCTTTCAATGGTCTTTCGGCTCTGCTCACCATGCTAAACAGCTGTGCTGCAGGTATATCAGTTGTAAATATTGATAATGGTTTTGGAGCAGGATATCAGGCCTGCATGATCAATAGAATCCAGTAGGTGGATAGATTATTTTAATCCGGTCATCATACCTATTCTGGCAACTGCATCATCAATTAAAGCCTGCATTGTGATCGGAGTCATGCCTGCTATAACAACACCGCATTTTTGTACAGGAATAAGAATTTTCTCAGTGTGGCTGCCTCCTACAGCTTTTGCCATACCGGGGGTATATTCTCCAAGCATGGAGTTCGCCAAAATTATACCGATTGGTCCTGCAATAATTTCTACTCTGTCAGAATTATAGATTATAGCATTTTCTCCTGTGGCAGCGCCATCTGCTCCGGCTTTAAGCATTGACTGTGTGGCTGCTGCATTTGTACCAAGGGCAATAAT
The DNA here is from genome assembly GCA_024280415.1 of Spirochaetota bacterium. Classification (GTDB taxonomy): domain Bacteria; phylum Spirochaetota; class Spirochaetia; order B11-G9; family B11-G9; genus JAJRQE01. Next base: position 8,451 of record JAJRQE010000014.1, read on the forward strand.
CTCCAGATCAGAACCGTAGTTTTCTTTTAGGCCGGATACAAGACTTTGACCTATACCGCCTCCCTGTCCGTCAATTACTGCAATCTTAATTTTTTTTCCCCGAGGCATGGATACTCCTGACTGGTAAAATATTTAGGTAAATATGAACACACAATAGTTCCCTGCAGGGATGATGATAGGAGAAGATATACTCATTGTCAATACAACGTAATAGTTTAACTTTTCGTCCCAATGACAGCTTCTTGAAAAAAGATAGTTTTGCAAGAAGCTCTATAATAATTTAGATTCTCCCGAAAAAGCTGATGAAGCAGAGATAAACTTTACTGGAGCTAAAGCCACCACCATTCAGACAGTCTGTTTGGAGGTGGTTGTTGATTAAATAACTCATGAATTTGGTTGACCATCTTTACTCAGAGCTTTACTATCTTAACATGAGTCCGGTAATGTGAATAGGAAATCTTAAACAGTGCAAATAGCTCTTAAAAAGAACTCTGGAGATTTAATGAAACAGAAATTACTTATTTTATTCTTATTGTTCTCAACAGTTTTTGCAGGTGCACAGTCTTTAAACCGTGAAGTAAGAAAACTTGCAACTGAGATAACTCAGAGTTATTTAGACAATCATGATGATCTGTTGATAAAACCCAGAATAGGTATCTCTGATTTCAGAGAAGAGACTTCAGGAGCTGAAAAAAATTCAGTTGGAACACTTGCGGCGATTCTACTGACCGATGAGTTTAGTCGGTCGGCTGTTTTTTCTGTCATTGAAAGAAAGAGTCTGGATGAATTGATGAAGGAATATAAACTCAATCTTTCCGGGTTAATAGACGAAACTACAGTTCCGGAAATTGGAAAACTTCAGGGAGTAGAATTTTTGTTAGTGGGTTCAGTATCTGAAGTGGGTAATAAGTATTTTATAACAGCCAGGCTTGTAGATGTAGAATCGGGACTTGTTGCCGGAAGTTCCGGAATTGAGATATCTGCGTATGAAATTGAACAGGAATCAGAGCGCTACATTGCATCTACCTTTCAGTCCCCCTATGGAATTTTTATAACTCCTGGTATAACAACATCAATTGAACTATCTAAATCACTTAATGCTTTGCTAATAACATCAGTCGATCTGGGTTATCGCTTAAATAAATGGTTTGTTCTTTCTCTGGGTTATGCTCAAATAAATTCCAGTGAGATTAATGGAATCGACAAAGATAAGATAACAGTTGATACAAATGAAACTTTGCCAGTTCCCTATAATAATATTTCACGATACTTCAGGTTTACCGGAGATGGTATAAAGTTGGCTGCATCAGCAAATATATTCCCATCTGTACGATTTAATCTTGGAGTCCAGGTTGCAGCTGTTGTTTATTTTAATCCAATACTGGAACAGGATTTTACTGAATTCCCGGTATGGCAGGCTGGCACTGGTGGGGTACAGGAAATTGTTTATAAACGTATTATTGTGGAAGGATTTAACCACGATATCTATGCGAGTTATCATATATTATTCAATGCCAATTATTTAATATCAAGCAGATTATCTTTATTTGGAAGTTTAGGAGGTTACTTTCTTCCTTCCTTTACTCCGACATCTTTCTCAAGTGCTGCCAATGTTCAGGATGATACCATTGAAACAGATGGGGATATTGATCGAAATGGAATATTTTCTCAATATCAGAATTATAATTTTTCCCGTAATTCCAGTGGAGAAAGGATCTCTTTCTCATCCATGGGGTTATCAATACAGTTGGGGCTGGCAGTTAATTTCTAGTTTAATATCTGTGAGAACTTTCAATATTTTTTCTCTGGAGTCATTAATTGTAATCTGACCCTGTAAGTGAATATACCCCTTGTTTTTTAATGTAGTCCTATTTTACAGGCGACAAAGATAATAGATCAGGTTTTCCAGGGGAGCATTTTTTTTGAAGCTCAGGGTTCCTACTCTCTTTTTAACACTTGCAACAACTGGACTTCCCGGGGTTTAAAACGAGCAGGTTGAGCACACATCTTTGGACACCTTTTACCTGGGGTGTGGAATAATAGAAAAATTGGTCACAACATATCAGTGGTTACCCCAAAGTTAATAATTGTGAAACAACGTCATCGGAAGCAAATAATTTAGAAAAATGTTTATATCGGAATTTATTATTATGCTTAGCCTTGCTGCTGGCTGAACCCGGGAGGGCAGACCTGATCTTATCAGGTCGCTTGTTAGGTCTGCTTAAATAAAAATAATCATTTTACAGGATAGGTGTCTGCTTATAAAATTACAGACTTAAAAATAACCAATTAACGATAGTTTTGCTCCAAAAAGAACTTGAAACTAAAGTATTTTCGGCTTAGAACCAAAATATCGCAGTGTTTCCATCTTTCCGAATCTTATTTGCAGCAGGTTAAAGCAGAAAATCGATTACAGTGCACAATCCTCAATTACAAAAACTTGACAGATAAATATTGATGATTTAATATTAAGACATCTTAACATAAGATTAGCTGTAATGAGAGGATTTACTGATATTAAGAATGATGACACCCGGGGAATTTCGATTGACCCTATAAGGTTTCCTTCTACGATCCTGAGACAGAAAATTTAACTTATTAAAATGGCTCGACATAAAGAGAGATAAAATGGGTATTTATAAAGAATGCGATATACGTGGAATTTACGGTGATGAGCTGAATGATGAAAAAGCAGAACTGATAGGAAGATCTATTGGTACAATTCTTGAAGGGGAAGCAGTTGTAGTCGGAGGAGATGCCCGGAATTCCACAGAAAATCTGAAGAGAAAAATTATTGACGGCCTTGTAAGCTGCGGTTGCAGGGTTTTTGATCTTGGTACTATTCCTACACCGGTTTTTTACTTTTCCAGGAACTTATTAAAAACAAGAGGAGGTGTAATGATTACGGCCTCTCATAATCCTGCAGAATACAACGGGTTTAAGATAATTCTTGGAGATCAGCCTGTAACACCGGATGATATAAAAAAAATAGGCAGGCTGGCTGATGGTTCCTCTTTTCTTAAGGGTGAGGGTAGTGTTGTCCTAAAAGATGCTGCCCTGGAGTATCGTGACCATTTAAGAAGTTTTATCAATACTCAATACCCCCTTAAAATTGTAATTGACTGTTGTAACGGCGGGGCATCTGAAATTGCTCCTAAAATCTTTTCCGAGATGGGTCATGAGGTAATAGAGCTCTACTGCAGTTTTGACGGTTCCTTTCCAAATAGAAATCCGAATCCTTCTTCAGAAAAAAATCTTGATGATATTAAAGCACTGGTTCTTCTGGAAGGAGCAGATCTGGGGATAGCATTCGATGGAGATGGGGACAGAGCAGTCTTTATTGATGATAAAGGGAGATTTTGTGAAGGTGAAAAGAGTTTTGTTATACTTCTGGAACACTATCTCAAAGATAGTGTATCAACTGTAGTTTATGATGGAAAATCATCATCCATAGTTAAACGAGCTGTCGAAAAGTTCGGTTCCCGGCCGGTTATGGAACGTTCAGGGCATACCTTTATCAAAAAAACTTTTCTTGAAACAAATTCCATACTTGCAGGGGAGGTCAGCGGTCATTTTTTCTTTCGGGAACTAGGATTTGATGATGGGATATATGCCTCCCTTAAAATAGCAGAAATAGTAGGAGGAGCTGGAGAACCGATGTCGAAACTGGTAGATAGAATTGAAAAAACAGTTATTTCTCCGGATATAAGGATAAGTATGAATAGTGGGAAAGCCGATATTCTTCTGACAGACCTTAGCGGGGTTGGAAAGAGATACGAATTATCATTTCAGGATGGGGTAAGAATAGAGTTTCCCAAAGGGTGGATCCTTGTTAGAAAATCTGTTACTGAGCCCTGTATTACAATTCGGCTGGAAGCCGCTACAGGAATCGAAGCGGAAAGAATAAACAGAGAATTGTTTTTCGGAAAATATAATAAAATTTACAGGATTATATCTGAAAGTCTTGATAATTGAAAAAACCGTTTGTATATTATGTTCCGTTGGTAATATTTTTTGCACAGTTATCTTGTTATTATCAGCTGATGAAAAGTTCTTTTAAGATTATATTTTTGCAATGACTTCATAGAAATTTATAAGACTACAGGAGATGTAAAATGATATACAGCAATGAACAGACCTTTGGGAAAGCAGGATACAGAGAGAGGAGTATTATCAAAAATGTATACCTCTGGATGACTGCAGGACTTGCACTGACTGGAGTAGTGGCTTTCTGGCTTTCCGGAAACATATCACTTATGAGGACTCTCGTATCAAACTCAGTACTATTTTTTGGTTTAATTATAGGTGAGTTTGCTCTTGTCATGTATCTCTCTTCCAGGATTATGAAAATGAGTGCAGGGGCGGCAACTCTGGCCTTTGCTCTTTATGCTTTTCTTAACGGAATTACACTTTCGGTAATTTTTCTTGCATATACAGGAGCAACTATTTCTCTGGCCTTTTTTACTACAGCAGCAACTTTCGGTGCAATGAGTCTCTATGCAATGACCACAAAACGTGATCTGTCGGGAATGGGACACTATCTTATGATGGGTGTTATGGGGATAATTATTGTATCTGTAATTAACTTCTTTGTTAAAAGTCCGGCAATATACTATTTGATCTCCTATGTGGGAGTTCTTGTTTTTATGGGACTTACAGCTTACGATACCCAGAAA
>JAJRQE010000277.1 GCA_024280415.1 Spirochaetota bacterium
CAAAATTACTTGCTGTAATGTCTCCACTTAAAAACCCAACACTTTCATATCCTATATCAGAAAGAGTTAAATTTATTTCTGAACTATTTCCTTTAGAAGCAAGTTTATTAATTATCAGGGGATCAGATTCACTTAAAATAAGCGAACCCAGACCGGAAACAGTTCCACCGCCTATTCCAGTCCCGCCTATATGTGAAGCCTTCCCATTATCGAACAATACAACAGCTGTACCCGTTCCCATACTCACAACAATACACCTGTTTCTGGAAGATAAAAAAGCTCCCCCAAAAGCAATTGCATCTATTTCACTAATCTGGTGGATTTCATTTCTTAATTCTTCTGGAATTTTGTTGGTTGAACCTGTAAAAACTATTGAATCGGGATTATATCTGTTTTTAAGAATACGATATATTTCAATTACTCTGTTCCACTTATTGTCCCTAAGACACTCAGTCTTTATAATTTCACTATGTGAATTAATAATTACAAAGTCGGTAAAAGAAGCTCCCCTGTCGATACTCAAATATATTTCCATAGGTGGAATATAAAGCGTATTAATAATGTATTCAAGAGTCGACTGAGCAACCCCGAAGGCTGAGGGTATCCTGTAACCCTGATATTTAAGAAACATTGCAATAATTGCATAGTGGTGTACGGTATGTTCTATTAAATATCTTAATTCCCTGCCCAGGGTGGAACCAACTTTAAACCTGTTTTCTCTCTGGGAACTGATCCAGAACCTGATTATTATTCATAATAATCAGGTCAATTCCTTTCGTTCAGCCATTATACAGCAAAGAGCCACAGAATTTATTTTAGATATTTCCGGTTCTGACCTGGAGAGTATAATATATGGAACCTTTACACCCATTGTTATACTTGCTGTTTCCGCCAGTTTATGGGAGGTCATGCTCATAATTACCTTGTAGAGGATATTTGCAGAATCGAGACCCGGACAGACAAGAACATCAGCCTTCCCGGCAACATCTGCAATAAGCTCTCCTTTCTTTTCATAAATACCTTTAACCCTGGCAGATTCTTCATCTACAGCAAGATCAAATGAGAGAGGACCATATACAAGTTTATTCTCCCATTTGCTTTTTGTAAGCTGATCTTCCAGAACAGTCGAAGGAAGTGCAGGAATAACCTTTTCATTGGCAGGAAGAAGAGCCACTTTTGGAACATCAATACCAAGTACAGTAGTTGCCACCTCTGAAGCATGATTCACAAGGGCTGTCATTCTTTCAAAATTACAATCGACAGTCACACCCGGATCAGTAAGGAGAAATAGCCGTCCATTACCTATGCAGCCAGCCTGAAACAGTGTTACAAGAGATATTGTATCATGTGTCTTTATCTTAATAATCTGTCTGTTCAGAACAGGAGTGGAGATTCCTCCTTTAAGAATAATATCAGCCTCTCCTCTTTTAACAATCTCAACAGTTTTCTCTGCCATCTCGACCTGAGTTTCAGCATTTACCATATCTTCCGGTCTAAGAGTTAACCCCAGCTTAAGAGCAGACTTTTCCATTTCCACTTTTTCCCCAACCAGGATAACCCGATTAATATATTTCTTATCCTCAAAATATTTTACAACAGAAAGATCCTCCAGCCTGTCTCCCCCTGGAATGATCAAAGATTTGGGAGCCAGAGTCATGGCAATTTCTTCCAGCTGATTTAAATTTGTTATTTGTTTATTTTCCATGAGGGGATATTACAGGGGGAAAAGTAGGTTGTCAAGAAAATAATTATTCATCTTTTTTTATTTTTTTCTGGCTGTCAAACTAAGGCAGAGCTGCAAAAAAAAAATCCTATCCTGGCTCCCGGTTGTCATTTCTTTCCAGAGGTTTGGCTTCATTTACTACCAGCTTCCTGCCCTCAATCTCCCTGTCGTTCATTTTCTCAATTGCTTTCTGAGCTTCTTCCTCTGTGGACATCTCAACAAAACCAAATCCCTTACTTCGGCCGGAATTTTTTATTGTAATAACTTTTGCAAATTCAACTGATCCAAATTCTGCAAACAAGATTTCCATTGTCTGATCGTTCTGTGAAAAAGGAAGATTCCCTACATAAAGTCTTTTTCCCATATTTTTCTCTCCTAATATTTTACACTCATAATTTCAGCCATTCCTTAAAATCATCCTCTGAAGATGCTTTCCACGTTTTATGAATATATTCACCACTTTTATTATCGTAATAATAATCCTCTGACCACTCTTTTCTATTTTTAATCACCAGATCAAGGGCATCAAGAATATACTCCAGTTCATTATCAGTCATAGTCGGATGAAAAGAGATTCTGACCCAGCCTGGTTTCCTTGAGAGATCACCATGATCGATCATATCTGCAATTTGCCTGGACTGGGGCTTTGTTACATTTAGAAGAAAATGTCCGTAGGTACCTGCACAGGAACACCCTCCCCTGACCTGAATACCGTATCTGTCATTCAACAGGCGAACTACAAGATTGTGGTGTATATCTTCAACATAGAAAGATGCAACTCCGATTCTTTCATCTTTACCAGATCCCAGAAGGTGTATCTCAGGAATCTTCTCCATAAAAGATAGAACCCTCCCCATCAATTCCCTCTCCCGTGCCGCGATTAAATCAACTCCCATTGAGTCCTTTAGATCTATGGCAAGAGCTGTTCTCATAACCTGTAGAAATCCCGGGGTTCCCCCATCTTCTCTGGCCTCTATATCACTGAAATAACTTCGCTCCCCCCATTTGTTGGTCCAGTTAACCGTACCGCCACCAGGATTATCGGGTATTTCTGAGTTATACAATCTGGAATTAAAAATAAGAACACCAGATGTCCCTGGACCTCCCAGAAATTTATGAGGAGAAAAAACTATTCCGTCGAGGTATCCTTCCGGATCATTTTCGGGGTGCATATCTATATCTACATATGGTGCAGATGCGGCAAAATCAATAAATGCGACACCTCCATGACGATGCATAATTCTTGCAAGTTCTCTATAGGGAGGAAAGAGCCCTGTTACATTGGAACATGCAGAAAACGCCCCTATCTTAACTTTTCTGTTTTTATATTTCTTAAGCTGAACTTCAAGCTCACCGCAGCTTACCCTAAGATCCTCAGTCGGCTGAAGAACAATGACATCTGCAATTGTTTCAAGCCAGGAAGTATGATTTGAGTGGTGCTCCATGTGTGTAACAAAAACAACCGGATGGCTGTCTCCATGATTTCCAGACACACGTTCACAGGGAATACCATGTTCAAAATTCAGAGGATTAGTCATACAGGGAGCTTTAAGCCCAAGAATTCTCTGTAATTTATTAATTACAGCTGTCATACCAGCTCCGGCAGTGATCAGAACATCATTTTCATCTGCATTCACATGTTTTTTAATTATATGATTTGCAAGATGATAGGCATGAGTCATAGCTCTTCCTGTTTCGGAAGATTCTGAATGGGTGTTCCCCACCATTGGTCCAATAACTTCCTGCATTCGTTTTTCTATTGGTTCATACAATCTGCCGCTGGCTATCCAGTCAGCATAGACAAGAGGAACGGTTCCGTAGGGGCCGGGAAAGGTTTTACCGATGCCTATAATATTTTCTCTAAACCTATTAAAATGCTGTTCCAACTCTGACATTTCAAAACTCCTTAAGGAATTTATATTCCCTATATCTGATTATTGTTCTTTTTTCTCCCAATCGGCAGATAGTAAAGTATTACAGATAGTGTTATTACGGCAACTCCTATAATACTGATAACTGTAGGCGATTCTTCCGGAAGCATCATCCAGCTGAAAAAAGCTCCGAATACAGGAATTAAAAACTTCCACATGTTAAGCTCAGAAACTTTAACCTCCGGTCTTTTCAACAGGGAAAACCATATACTGAATGCCGCAGCAGATAAAAAACTCAGCCACAGCAGTGCAAATAAAAACTCCGGGGACCATTCTATCACAGGTCTGCCATCTGAGAAAAGAGAAATAATTGTCAAAATAATACCACCAAATAAGAGCTGGGAGGAATTCAGCAATACTGAATTTATTCTATTTTTATTTCTGGAAACAACTATATTTGCATAGGCAGATACAATCATACTGAGAACAAGAAGTACTGCACCTATAAGATTTGCTTCACCCATGGGATCGAGAGTCTGACGCCCGTATACAACGAAAACAATACCCGTAACTCCAAGAAGTATGGCAACTAATTTATCTCTGGAAAATTTATCATCCCTCAGGGAAAAATGGGTAACCAGAGCAGTGACCAGAGGAGATGCCCCTATAATTATTGCTGCAATAGAACCTGGAATCAGATCTATCCCTGTATAGTAAAGTCCATACATAACTACACTTTGAAGAAAGGCAACTATAATAATTAATTTCCTGTTAATCCAGACCGTAATTATATAGTTTTTTATTTTTCCACTGAATGGAATGAGCATAATACCTGCAAGAATAAATCTGATTCCAGCCAGAAAAAACGGAGTTGTATAGTTCAAGCCTATTTTTACTCCCGCAAATGCGGTTGACCACAGGAGACAGGCAACAATTGCTCTTATTGCTATTGAGTATTTTTCTGACTTTTTCATCATCCGAATAGTAGTCACATGTGGAGCCGGGGTCAAGAAGCCTGGATGACATAATTTTTATCTGTTTTCCATGGTACTTTGCTCGACTTCAATATAGAGCCATTTTCTGGAAAGAAAACCAATAAAAAGTATCAATGCATGAAATACCTGATAAAGAGCAAATCCCAGCCATGCGCCTAATACACCAAAATCAAAAATAAAAACAAGAACCAGGGTCAATCCAATTACGAAAATCATATTTGTAGTAAATTCAGAAAAAAGAACATATCGTCCCCATCCATTCCCTCCAAATATTATTTCAAAAGAGTACCCCAGAACCTCAATAAAAAAGAATACGGCAAAAAAATGGAGCGCCTTGATTCCAATTTCAACTGTCTGCACATCACCAACAAACATTCCCATAATAGCCTCAGGAAACATCAGTATGGAAAATACTATTAGAAATCCAATGGATGCGGCAATTTTCTGGCAACCGTAAACTATTTTTACAGCTGAATCCTTTTGATCTGCTCCCAGTGCATTTCCTACGAGAATGGCAGCCCCTTGAGCAAACCCTCCAATAAGAGTTTTATTAATTCTGAACAGAGAAAAAATAACATGTGTAGCAGCAAGATAGATTGTACCAATCGAGCCAAGTATTGATTCATAGATAAGAAAGACTGCAAGAGCAATAATATTCTGAAGAGCAATGGGTGAAAAAATTTTAAACATATTCTTCATTACTGTCACATCCACAGAGTGGAAAGTGAGAGTTTTATAGGAAGAGAGATTTTTCTTAAACTTAATAATAAAAAAGAGGTAGAGCAGCTGGCAGCCTCCTGCAAGAACAGTTCCAATAGCAGCCCCGCGTATTCCAAAAGGAGGTAATCCTAATTTTCCAAAAATAAAAATATAGTTAAAAGCAATATTAAGAAGACTCCCTCCTACATTCGAAATCATTATGTTTTTTGTTCGGTTTATTCCCCCAAGGAATCCGGACATTGCCGTCATAATTCCCGCAAAAGGGAGAACCCATCTAAACACAGAAATATAGTTAAGGGACAGAGGAAGTAGTTCGGGATCTTTTATCAGAACAGTCAAAACAGGTTTTGCGCTGAATGAGAAAACAAGGCCAAAAACCCCCATGATAATTCCGACAATAATTCCATTATCGAGGGATTTTCCAGTCTCCTCTGCAAGTCGAAGTTTCTCCCCTGGAATATTATTATTCTGTTCTTTTCCAAAACGTCGGGACGCTATAGCCTGTGTTCCTAGCAGAACAGGCCATACAAATGTAAATAGTATTCCTGCATATAAACCTGCCATGGCAATTGCAGCAAGGGATGCTGTTCCCAATTGGCCGACCATAACAGTATCCGCAAGCTGAAGCAGATAAAAAGAAAAGTTACCTGCAAAAAGAGGAATTCCAAGAGCAATAATTTTTCCAGATGGTGATTCCGGTTTATTCATAACCGGAATATAGGCGTTCTGAAATAATAATTCAAGATAAAATCATTATCAGTGACTTATTTTATTTATTACAATAATTTATAATAAGAATCAACAACCCCCTTCAAAGAAGGTGGTTTGGAAGCTGCGCCCCATAGGGGCTTACGGTGTGGCTAAAGCCAAAAGAAAAGAAGGAAAATTAATGAATGCAAAGCATATTCCCTTTACCACCACCAAAGGTGGTGGCTTTAGCTCTAGTAAATGAAAAAAATAACTGGAACAGCACTTTTCATTCTGTCTATCAGTCTCCTTTGGGCAGGAAATTCCGAACAGCCTTATAAGGGGTGGCTCAAAACCGAAACAGAGCATTTTACCTTTATCTACGAAGATATCAGCAGAGAATCTGTAATAGAATTAACAGAGTTCTGTGAAGATGTTTACAAATCTGTAACTTCATTTTTTGATTCCTATCCTAAAAATATAACGGTGGTTCTTCGGGACAGAATAGATTTCTCAAATGGATCATACAACCCTGCTCCTCCCCATATAAACTTATACATGACTACTCCTGGTTCTCCTGAACTAGGGGCAGGAGTTGATAACTGGCTGCGTTTTGTTCTGACCCATGAGCTTGTTCACTATGTCAATATGAATATTAACGAGGGATTATTCTACAACCTCTCCCGTATATTGGGAAAAAGTGTTGCATCAGTTCCAGGAGGACTCCTGCCTGGATGGGCAATAGAAGGGATAGCAGTTAAACTGGAATCAGATTTTACAGAGGGAGGACGGGGAAATAATCCTTTTTTTGAAATTTTTTCCAGATCCCTTATACTGGAAGATAAAATGTTTTCCTGGAGGCAGGCTGCATACAGCTCCTTCCGCCCTCCTTTAAACCGGATCTATATTGCAGGTTATCTTCTTAATGATTACATGGCTCGCAGATTTGGAGATGATATTTTTATCAGAGTATACAGGGAATTTTTAAAATTTCCATTAGCCGGTTTTAACTACTACATTAAAAGAATAACAGGAAGCTCCATTTCAACTATCTTTACTGATATGAAGGAGGAGTTAAAAGTAAAATACTCAAGCACTTATACTGACAGAGGGACACTACTCTCCCCGGATACAGAATCAAACTACTACCTGCCTGTTGTAACAGATGCAGGATGGATCTGCTACAGAGAAACAGAGGAAAAGGAATCAGGTATTGTTCTTATCAATCCGGAAACTAAAAAAGAAACAGTTCTGTTTAATACCCGGCTCACCGATTATTCATCTTTTTCAGCAAGTCAGGATGGTAATTTTATTGTCTTTTCATCTCTCAATATCAGCAGCAGGGAACCTTCAGGATTAACTGCAGGATCAGATCTCTATCTGCATAATAGGAATACAGGTAAAACAATAAGGATTTCCTATAATTCCCACCTAAGACAACCGGCCATCTCCAGTGACGGGAAAAGGATAGTTGCAGTACAGCTGTTTGGCCAGTATTCGAGATTAGTTGAAGTTGATATCTCTACAGGAAAGACCAGAATTATTTTTGATAGGAAAAGCAGAGTTTTTAATCCTGTTTTTTCGAAATATGATAATTCGATAGCCTTTGCAGTCCAGAACAAAAAAAACAGAACTATCTGGTTAATAGATAACAGGGGAGATACTTTTCCATTAACAGATAATATCCCGGGGAATGATTATAATCCGAGTTTTAGCAGTGAAGAGAGCATTCTATTCGTTTCGGATTTAACAGGAACTCCTGAGCTTTATGAAATAAACACATACTCCGGGAGTGGAATAGAAAAAATACTATCTGATCCTGGGGGGATCTTTTCCGGAATTAGTGATAAAAATAAAATAATCTATTCAACCTGGAACCACAGAGGATATATTCTTAAAGAGGCTCAGTACAGGAGTGAAAATTATACTATCCCCTTAACATTGCAGAACTACAGTGAACCTGTTAAAGATACGGATGTTCCTAAAAAAGTACCCTTTTCAGATACAATAAGGGAGGATAATTACATCGATCTCCCTAAGATGGTTGTCACTATTCCCCTCCCGTTTTATATTGACCCTCTATACAAAAGTGACCAGTTATTCGGATCCGGATTCAGATCCTACTTTCAGTCTGTCCTGGGAAAAAATATTATTGATTTAACAGTTACCCTAAATACAGATTCGCTACAGCCGGGAATATCCTTTAAATATATACACGACTGGGGACCAGTTTCCCTCGATTATTTGCTGAATCAGGGTTATTCACCATCGAAGCAGACGGCTTCGGCTCAGCAGACTACAAATCAGCAGTTATTACTGAATTTCCCATTGATAAGCAGCAGAAACCTGGGGATATCCTCCTATCTGGGCCTGTTTACAGGAATTATTAATAACTACAGTGTTATTTCAAATACAGATTTTACCTTTTTGGCACCCCTACCGGACAGCAGTACCGGATATAGTAGCAATACTTATCAGATTACTGGGATTGGATTCTCTATGGAAAGAAACAGTTCCGTTAAAGATATAATTCCTCCCTGGAAAATAGTATCATCTGCTATGGTCTATACCCCTGTAGACGTCAATTTTTTAAGACAATTTGCATTCAAAAATATAACATCTATCAATTTTCCATCTCTACTGCGACATCAGGTCATACGAGTTTCCAGCAGACTCACATATTCTGCAATAGAAAAACTAAGTTATCTAAATAATCCACGGGGATTCCCCAACGACAGCCCGGATGCAGGGGGAGTTATTCCCGCCCTTGATTATTTGTTTACAATTGCAGCACCTGATCTGCCAATACTGGGGGGACTCTCCCTTCAGGGCATTGCAGGAGCCTTCCATCTGGAAAAAATATTCAATATTGGAAAAAATGGCATTATACCGGATGATAATATCTACGGAGGAATAGAATTGATGCTCCTTGGTAATTATATTAATGTCTTCGAAACAGCCGGAATCGGCATAAGCTACAGATTTACTCCCGACAGCATAGATTTTAGCAGTTCAAACATGGGTATTTATATTTTTGCAGGTACCAATAGTTTCAATAAATAAGAATCTTAAGCCTGGAAGATCACAGAGAGTAGAAAGAATTCCTTTTAGGGGAAATAGGCATAGAGATAGGTATTCTCCCCCTGAACCAGTTTTACAATCATCTCTTTACAAATCATACTGCTGTTTTTCATTAGTTTAACAAGCATTTCCGAAATGGTATTAACACTCCAGGAATGAATTATACCCTTCCTCCGGGCATCGGAAAGCAGATCTTCCAAACAGAAAAATCCGGGAATATTATCCGTTTCAAGAACCACTTCCACCGATACAAACAGATCTCCAACCCCTTCTGACAGGAGCAGTTCTGCTACATCCCAGGGAAGAAGCTTGTTATCTAATACTGCATATTTCTCTACCATTTTTTAACCAAAGAAAAAGCTGCCCGATTAAAAAACAGGGCAGCTTGTATTCTTAAGGAAACGCTTATTTAACTGTGTATCGCCCCTTAACTTCAGGGGTAATAGTACCACCTAAATATATTACATAATCAATAAATGCATCTCTCTGCATAAGGGAAGAGTCATATTTTGCAACATTATTCTTAAATACCTTATACCCGTCACCGCCGGCAGCAAGGTAGGAATTCGTTGCAATTACATATTCTTTAGCAGGATCTACAGGAGAACCATTGATTGTAAGATCAGAAACAGTCCCTGAAGCAGTATCTATAACAAAGGAAACACCTTCAGAAACCTGAGGCATAGCACCGTGTCCAACTGTTTCCGGTGTCTGGTTAAAAAGAGCAATTACATCAGAACCCTTAAGAGTTACTGTCATTATACTGTTATCAAAAGGAAGAACTTCATAGATAGTCTGTTTCTTAATTTCACCGTCTCCGAGGGAAGCTCGTATTCCACCGCCATTCTGGAAAGCAAAATCTGCTCCAAGATTCATGGAATTAGCATACCAGAGCATAGAGTCAGCTACCATATCACTATAGCAGTCTCAACCTTTCTGGTATCATCATTAAGAAAGGGTGCTGTAGCATTTCCAATTACTTCACTTAATACGGAATCTACTTTATCAACATAGGGCTGCATAAGAGCTGCAAGTGCGGGATCATCTTTAATCTCTTTATCAACAAAATGGTAAACCTTTGTTCCGTCATCGAGTTTTTCCCGCCATTTAACATTTATAGGAACAAGCTTGTAATCAAGACCGGTAACCTCACCATTCATAAAACTGAGGCTGACATCTCCCATATAGAGACCCCACTGATTAGCCTGTACAATTGCAACTTCCTTACCAGTTACTTCATTGGTGATCATAACAGGTTCCTCAACCTTGGTATGAGTATGCCCGTCAACAATAAGAGCAAGTCCCGGCACCTTAGCTGCTAATCGCTTTGAGCCCTTCGTTACGTCATCGTAGAGTCCCATGTGTACAAGAGCAATTACAATATCTGCTTTTTTCTTAAGCATTGGAACAAGCTCATTTGCAACTTCTACCTCATCTCTAAAAACATATCCCTGAATATTTTCAGGATTTCCGGTTTTTGATGTTCCAACATCCAGAAGACCGATTATTGCTACCTTAAAATCACCATAATCCTTAATTATGTAGGGTTGTACATTATCTATATAGGATCCATCCTCGTTTACTACATTTGCATTTAACCATGGAAAATCTGAATCTGCAATCTGTTTCTGCATATCTGCAAAATTATGGTCAAACTCATGGTTTCCCATAGCCAGGGCATCGTATCCTATATAGTTAAAACCTATAATGTCCGGTTCTGCCTTAAAAAAGTTTGATTCCGGTCGGCCTGTATTAAAATCTCCGGCACTTAAAACAAGAACGTTGGGATTTTCCGCTCTTACTTCATTAACAAAAGTTGCCTGTGCAGGAAGTCCCCCCTGTCCACCTGCAGGATAATTAAAAAAGGCAACAGGATGACCATGATAGTCATTTGTGTGAAGAATCACCAGATTATGTTCAACATCCGGCATCGCAATTGGCGATGATGCACATCCGATAAACGCGGCAGCAAGACCAATTAAAATCAGAACTTTGAGAATTTTTTTCATTATACGCTCCTTAGGTCGCATAGGCGAGCAGGGACAAAGTCCCGACCAGCCTTAAATTTTGTTAATATTATAACATAACTTATAGAAATATGTAAATAAAATAGTTTTATTAAATTGCTTGCTGCACTACCTATATTATTTAATACTTAATACCGATATTCCACTTTTGCAGAAATTTTTCATATATAGATTTGATTTTCGCTATCCGGAGCTCTGCTTCTTTTTCAATCCTCATATATGGTATCTCGACTGATTCCAGAGCCCGGACACTGAGAGGACTGTTAGTCAGACACAGACAATCCCAGCGCCTGACCTTAAGAGATTCAGCCTCATTTAAAAATAATTCAGGATCAGGAGGAGGTACATCACAGCTCTTTGGATTCAGAACTTTATAAATTAATCCAGCTGACTTAATATCAAAAAGTAAACTTTTTCCAATATGAATGCCAGAATCAATAAAAACAACTCTGAGTTGTGGTAACAGAGGCATTCTAACAGGTTTTCCAGAAATCAGCTGAACCCTATCATAATAGTTAAAAAAACTTAATTCTTGTCCTTCAAGCAGGGTATATAAAACCTCTCCTGAACTAATCTCTACTAAAAAAATACAGGAATTATATTTAATTTTAAAAGATACACCCCCCAGTGATCCAGGTAATCTTGGTGAAAAAGAAAGAACACCACCGGAATCTCTCATACCTGCAAACCCAAAGACAACCATCATCCAGGAACCCGCCATTGCTGCAGTATGAACTCCATCCTTAACATTTCCATTAAGATCATCAATATCAATTAATACTGTCTGTTTGAAATATTTTGTTCCCAGATCAAGATAACCAAGTTCCATGCCAATAATTCCCTGAATACTGGCAGAAAGAGAGCTGTCTCCAGTTGTCAGAGCCTCATAATAATCAAAATTACGTTTTTTATCAGAGAGTGAAAAATGATTCCCCTGTAGAAAAAGTGCCATTACCACATCGGCCTGTTTTATAACCTGATACCTGTAAATAGTAAGAGGATGAAAATTCAAAAGAAGGGGATACTTATCCTCCGGTACACCATCAAAATCCCAGACAGGTCGATTTAAAAAAGCATCATCCTGGGCATACAAAGACAAGTCGGAATCATATGGTATCCGCATCATTCCGGCTGCTCTGTTCCAATTTAAAATTTCTTCTTTTGATAAATTAAATTTTTTCTCAAAATATCTAAATAAATCAGGGTCTGTATTTCCAAGATCCTCAAGATAGGAACAGGTAGTTAAAAGATTATCTCTTGCCATAATATTTGTGTAGAGATTATTATTTACAAGAGCAGTATACTCATCCGGTCCGGTAACCTCATGAATGCAGAAAGCACCATCCATACTGGGAATAAACTCTCCCAGATCATACCAGAATCTTGCTGTTTCGATAAACATCTCGAGTCCAAAATTAATTAGAAAATCTCTGTCCCCTGTTGATTTTATATATTGGTTAATACCAAATGCAATATCCGCATTAATGTGATACTGAGCTGTACCTGCAGGATAATACGCAGAAGCCTCCTCCCCATTTATTGTTCTCCAGGGGAACAAGACACCCTTATGAGAAAGTTCCTGAGCCCTGAGTCTTGCTTTATCTATTATACTGTATCTATAGGAAAGAAGCGATTTAGCTATCTC
>JAJRQE010000278.1 GCA_024280415.1 Spirochaetota bacterium
AATATCAGGGAAATCCGGGGGTACGGAATGATAAAAGAGCGTTTATCCAGACTGCGAAAAATTATGAAGTCAGAAGGTATTGATGCCTATATAATAAGCGGGTGTGACCCCCATCAGAGTGAGTATACCGCGGGAAGATGGGCTACAAGAAGATGGATTACCGGGTTTACAGGTTCTGCTGGACTGGTTGTTGTTACCATGGATAAAGCAGGTCTCTGGACAGACTCCCGGTACTATATACAGGCGGAAGAGGAACTTGAGGATACAGGTATTACGTTATTTAAAACTGGGCTTTCCGGAGTTCCGGGTTATCTTAAATGGATTGTATCAGCTCTTTCCCCGGGATCTGTGGTGGGGAGCAATGTATGGACAACATCTGTAGCCGGGAGTAAAGAGATTATTTCCGGCCTGAATGGCTCTGGTCTGGTTTATAAGGGCTGTAGGGATCTGCTTAATGATATCTGGGCAGACCGTCCCGATTTTCCCTGTAAATCGGTTTATCAGGTGGATCCTGAATATACCGGTAAGGGTAGAATTGAAAAAATTAGTGATATACGGGAATGGATGAAGGGGGAAAAACTTTCCTGGCATATTATCTCTTCTCTTGCAGATATTGCATGGTCCCTTAATTTAAGAGGAAGTGATATTAAGTTCAATCCACTCTTTATAAGTTATCTGCTTATTGGAGAAGAGAGTGTTTACCTATATATAAACAGTGGACAGTTATCCGGGGAACTGGAAATTCTTCTGGGAAAAGACGGAGTCGGTATCGAGCAGTATGGGAAAATTAACGAGCATATTCTTACCCTTTCTCCAGGGGTAATTAATCTTCCCCCGGAAACTACAAGTACCGGAATTGAGAAATTATTTACTCCTGAATGGGATTTGGTATATAGGAAAGATATTACTCCTAAAATGAAAGCTGTCAAAAATATCTCGGAAATTAGAGCCCTTGGGAATGTAATGAGGAAAGACGGAATAGCCATGGTTCGCTTTATGATCTGGCTTGAGGCGAACTGGCCTGCAGGAAATCTTACAGAGCTTACAGTGGGGAATAAAGCAGCAGAGTTTAGATCCCTCCAGGCAGGGTTTATCGGTTTAAGTTCTGGTACCATTGCGGGGTTTGGTGATCACGGAGTTCTTAATCACTATTCAGCAACCGAAGAAAGTGCCTATACCCTTACTGTACCGGGAGTTTTGCTTCTGGATTCAGGAGGTCAGTATGTCGATGGAACTACAGATATTACCAGAGTTTTTATATCCGGTGAACCGGAAGAAGATCTGATACATGACTATACACTGGTACTTAAAGGGCATATTGATCTTGCTCTTGCAGTTTTTCCCCAGGGAACAAAAGGAGTCCAGCTGGATATTCTTGCACGAAAGGCTCTTTGGGATGAGGGTAAAAACTACGGTCATGGAACCGGGCATGGTGTCGGGTTTTTCCTCAATGTCCACGAGGGTCCCCAGTCCATAAGCACCAAAGTTATCAATGTTGATATTGAGGAAGGGATGCTTATTTCAAACGAGCCGGGTCTCTATATAGAAAACAGATATGGTATACGTATTGAAAATTTAATTTTAACAGTTAAGAGTAGCATAGGAAGTTCGGAAGAGTTTCTTGCCTTCAGAACAGTCTCTCTCTGCCCCCTGGAACTGGATTTGATCGATGTTAACCTGCTTACATCTCTCCAGCGGGAGTGGGTTAACGATTATCATTCACAGGTGTATAATGAACTGGCACCATTTCTGACAGAAATAGAAAAAAAATGGTTAAGGGTCAGAACACGGAGGATATAATGCCCGGGGATAGAATTGCTGAACGGACTTCCATTATAAAACGGGCTTCCTGGGTGGGTATTTTCGGGAATTCATTCCTGTCTGCAATAAAAATCAGTGCAGGAATACTAAGCGGTTCTTTTGCACTCCTGGGAGATGGAATTGATTCCGCTACAGATATAGTAACATCTGTTGTAACTCTTTTGACCTCAAAAATTGCAGAGCGACCTCCGGATGAGGGGCACCCTTATGGCCACGGCCGTGCCGAAACTGTGGCAACAAAAGCACTCTCTTTTATAATATTTTTTGCAGGAGCTCAGCTTGCATTGACAACTGTCAGAAAGTTATTTGAAAAAGGGGAGCAGAATATACCGGAGTTTTTTGCCATCTATTTTGTTCTTATTTCGATTTTCGGTAAAGCTTTTTTAGCTTTCTATAAGCATAGAGCCGGCAAAAAGGCAAATAGTTCGATGCTTATGGCAGATTCAAAAAATATGCTGAATGATATATTTATTTCAATAAGTGTCCTTGTTGGGCTGATATTTACTTTTCTTTTTAAAATGCCGGTTGTGGATATAATTACAGCGTTTATTGTGAGTATCTGGATAATGAAAGTAGCTTTCGATATATTTCTGGAAACAAGTGTTGAACTCATGGACGGGCTTGAAGACAAGTCAATTTATAATGAGGTTTTCAATGCCGCCTGTGGTATCGACGGGGTAAGGAATCCCCATAGAACCAGAATCAGAAAGATAAATACTATGTATATTGTAGATATGGATATTGAAGTGGATGGTAACTTAACAGTAATAGAGGGGCATGAAATATCCCGGAAAGTCCATGACTGTATTCAGGATCAGATTGAAAATATATACGATGTAATAATTCATGTGGAGCCTTTCGGGAATGATGAAAAACTGGAAAAGTTTGGTCTGTCAAAGTTATCGATGGATAGAGAAGAATAATATAAACACAATTACCAGAAGGAGAAAGATGTGGTTAAACCATTAGCCGTAAATAAAATTTTTAATAAAAGAAAAGGCCCTGTTGTTCTTGTAATTATGGATGGTGTTGGGTTCGGAAAGTACAGTGAAGGGGATTGTTTTTCTGCCGCTCATACAGAGATTCTTGATAAATTAATGAAAGATCATCCCATGGTTTCCCTAAAGGCGCATGGACGTGCAGTAGGGCTCCCCGATGACGGTGATATGGGAAACAGTGAGGTTGGACATAATGCTATCGGGTGTGGTCGTGTGTTTGATCAGGGTGCAAAGCTTGTTTCGAATTCTATTAAAACCGGTACAATGTTCGAAGGCTCTGTATGGAAAAGGGTGTCGGAAAATGTAGTAAAGAATAACAGTACACTCCATTTCCTGGGGCTGCTTTCCGACGGAAATGTTCATTCTCATATTGACCATCTTAAAGCAATGATCATTCGGGCAAAGGAAGATGGAATTAAGAGGGTTCGAATCCATGCGCTCCTTGATGGAAGAGATGTTGGGGAAACTTCCGCTTTTGATTTTTTTGATCCCTTTGAGGAATTCCTCGCAGGCCTCCGGAGTTCTGATTTTGATCCTGCTATAGCTTCCGGCGGAGGGAGGATGGTAATAACCATGGACAGGTATAATGCTGACTGGAATATGGTGAGAAAAGGTTGGGAGACCCATGTTCTGGGGCAGGGTCGTTCATTTCAATCGGCTCACGAGGCTATTGAAATTCTTAGAAGTGAAACAGATGCCATTGATCAGGATATACCTCCCTTTGTAATTGCAGCAAATGGAACTCCCCTGGGGGCGGTAGAGGACGGAGACAGTTTTATTCTGTTTAATTTCAGAGGGGACAGGGCTCTTGAAATTACAGCAGCATTTGAGGAAGGTGACACCTTTACCAGATTTGACAGGCAGAGGGTTCCTAATGTTGAATATGCCGGAATGATGGAGTATGACGGAGATCTGCATGTTCCTTCCCTGTTTCTTGTCACTCCTCCTGCAATAGACAAAACCATGTGTGAATATCTTACAGCCTCGGGAGTAAAACAGTACTCCATAAGTGAAACCCAGAAATTCGGGCATATTACATATTTCTTTAACGGGAACAGGAGCGGTAAATTCAGTGAGGATCTCGAGACCTATGTTGAGATCCCCTCTGATATTCTCCCCTTTGAACAGCGACCGTGGATGAAATGTGCTGAAATTGCTGATAATGTGATCGAAATAATTAAGAAGGGAGAGTACGATTTTATCAAGCTTAATTTTCCAAACGGGGATATGGTTGGACATACAGGAAATTATGAAGCGGTTTTATGTTCCCTGGAAGCTCTGGATCTGAGTATCGGGCGGATTCAGAAAGCTGTGAATGCTGCAGAAGGTGTAATGATTATCAGTGCAGATCATGGCAACTCTGACGATATGTTTGAACATAATAAGAAGACAGGTAAGGTTATTTATAAGGAAGATGGTTCACCAAAGGCAAAGACTTCCCATTCCCTAAACCCAGTCCCCTGTATTATCTATGATCCTCATGGAGAAGGGGAGTATAAGAGTGATCTTAGGCAGGGTCTGGGAATAAGTTCTCTGGCGGCAACCTGTATTGAATTTTTAGGTTTTATTTCTCCTGAAGACTACGATGAAAGTGTTCTGGAGATGGAGATATCTGTATAGAGGGCATCCCTCCCCTCTCTTTATCTATAAAGGCAGTCTATTCCTGAGATGGAAAAGGATTTATCTTGTTAAAACTTCCTGTTTCATCGTGGTAAATTCCGGATTCTTCATATATTCTCACCTCAAAATGGGTGTGGGGGCCGGTGGAGAATCCTGTATTACCAATTATTCCCAGTTCCTGATTTGCATTTACATAAAATCCTTTTTTAAGGGGAGATTCCGATGCCATATGCGCATAAAATGTCGCCCATGCAGTGGCATTCGGATATTTCTTTAAAACTTCTTCGGATACCTTGTGTTTCAGCAGAATATAATTACCATATCTGTCGTCAAGCCCCTTATCAATTACAGTTCCAGGATAGACTGCAACTACATTTCCAGGAGGATTTCCCTGTCTTATTATTTTTCCTGCATGATCAACATAGGATATATTACTGACGTTGATTATATCAATTGCATAGTGGGGAGTTGCTCCACCGCTGCCGAAGGGATTTTCCCTTGTTGTCATATAGGCATCTGTTATTCTAAACCCTCTTCCGTCATTTAACTCCGAACTTAATTTTACAGGGTAGAGCATTTCGGAGAAGACAGGATTCCATCTGGAAAGAGGAATTACCGATTTACGGTTGGTTGCAAGGAATATTCTTGCCTGATATTCCTCTGTTGGAAGTTTGGAAAGCTCATATATTATTTCACTATAGGTAGCAGCTGTTGCAATGTTATCGGCAATAAGTATGTAAGCTTTTTTTCTGGCAGGGAGGTATCTTGTAAGCTCCTCGGCGAGTCTGATTACATTAAGATAAGAATTGTGTCTGTCAAATTCAAAATTTTTTCGATTACTCTTTATATTATCGATAAGAGTATATATTTCATCTTCAGTGGTGGTAAAAAAATCATCAACCTTTATATCCACCTGCGAAGAATATTCTTCTATTGACGATTCCATTGTCTTCTGAAATCTCTCAATATTGAGCATATATATGGTACTTAGAATAAGAACTCCTAAAACTATGGTGCCGGGTACAACTATTGCAGAGTATCTTGAGACAAACATATTTAAACGGTTAAGAATACTTCCCCTGTTTTCAATCTGACCGGATGGAAGGGTGACAGCCAGGATTTTATCTGAATCATTTAATATTTCGGGGAAATAGGCTCCTCTGCTGGCCTGAACTGCAAGAATAACCTCCATTCTGGAAAGAAAATCCTCACTTTCTCTTTCGATATCCTTATACATTACAGGCAGATTATATTTTTCAAGACCTGTAACCTTCCATCCTGAACTTTTTTTCAGATTCCAGCTTCTGAAAATCACCTGACCCCGGAGGTCAGAGGAGATAATTTCCTGAATAAACAGTTCCGAATTGTTGACCTTAATGACATTTATCATATATGTCCCCGGGGTACCCCCGTCAACAGTTATTTTAGTCGGTTTTGTCGAGTATGAAGATTGTGAATTGAGCCATTCCATGGCTATTTTTGCTATATTCACCCTGTTTGGGTGAATTCCTTTTCCCATTGTAGTTCCCAAATAAAAAATTCTATATCAGATGTTGGTGGTTATTTTGCCGGGGCGGTAGATACAGGACAGAACTTAACTCATTTATTATTTTTTTTCAATAGATCCTTTTCTATTTTTTTGATCTTTCCTGATATCTGATTCATTCTGTACTCTATGGAATTAAGTATCCAGAACTGGAAATGATTAAACTTTTGCTGTGAATGGATCATCCATACTATTTTAATAGATACAAGGAGTACGCTTATCTCCAGGGAAATGAAGGAAGGGAGCCAGTGTGTTGTCAGTTCGAGGACAAAGAACAGGGTTATGAGCATCAGGAAAACGATATTTATGACAGTATCCAGTTTGGAATATGATTTCCCTCCAATTTTACCCAGCATTGTCTTAATCTGATCTCTTTCCCTGTTATATTCCTGAATTTCCCGGAGGATCTCGTCTTTTTTACCCTTAAGCTCTTCATTTTCAGTAATTATTTTTTCCTGATCATTCACTGAAATACTCCTTTTATTATTATTTGTGAATATATCAGAGAAAATATAAGCATAGATACTATGAGTGGAAACAGGGATCCCAGACTTTTCGCCATACTCGTTTTAAAATGATCATTGGTCACAATAAGGCATATGTGGACAGGTGACATCATTACTCCCATAAATCCGAAGGAAAAAGCCAGGGATACTGTTGAAAGGATCTGGTAGAGAGCCGGATCTGACCCAAGGAGAGATATGGCAATTGGAATAGAAGCTCCTGCAAAACCAACGGTAATTCCAGTAGTAAGACCGCTTATGAAGGGTATTATCATGATAAGTGCAATAATGGGGATTCCCAGATGATCCAGTTCCAGTCTCATCTGATCCATGAGAAGGATTCCATCCGGAAGTCTTGCTTCGATAAAAGCACCGTATATTCTTACCAGCACAACAATGAGAACCATAATAACAGGTTTTTTGCTTATTATAATTTTTTTCCAGGTCTGGATTTTTAAGGGTCTTTCAATCTGAAGAAGAATAATTGCACAGACAAGTCCCAGACTCATGGGCATATATTTGCTTATTTGTGAAATATTCGGAAGAAAAATAACTATCACTGTGTAGACCAGGACAACGATAATAATAGGAGAGACCAGTTTAAAGAGTTTTGTGCCGGTCTCTTTTTTTACGATATCAGTGTTCTTTACCTGTTTAAGGAGAAAAAAATATCCAACCAGTGAGGCTGCGGCTGTCATTGGAAGACCCAGTAGAAACAGCTGCCAGATTTCCAGACCTGAGATATCTGAGGTCAGAATTAATCCTGGATACAATGGCCATGTGTATTCCCATATATGCCGGAACCAGTAATTGATTTTAGTTTTAAGAACAGGATCTATTTTTGCACCTTCATCACAGTCATCAACCAGTGGAGCAGAAAAAAGAGCACCTCCCGGCATTGGGAGTAGACCTATAATTGCAGGAAGAATAGCTATGGATCCCTTGGTAGATACCTTTGCTTTTATCGACTCAACAAGATCACCCATAACACCTGCCGCGGCCATTTGTGAGGAGAGCCAGATAACCAGAATTATTATTGCCGAGAGCATGGCATTATCCAGGCTGTAGAATTCTCGCCAGGAGATATCCATGATAGTCATGAGTGAATGTCCTGACCAGAAAGCAATTGAGATGGTTCCCGCCAGAACCGAGAGAGCAAGGTTTTTTATCAGCTTGTTTACAACGAGAATAATACCCAGGGATACTATAATTTTAATTATTACAGGAACTGCCATTTACTACTTTACTGCTCCGCTTTTGACTGGGAAATTTTTTCAGAAATATTCATAAAGGCTTCCAGCCCTATAGCGTCAAAGGGATTTGTAGGAGAACCCTCACCGTTTCCGAATATCATTACTTCTGGAAGTTTAATCTTTGCAAGTTCGGCTGCAACTCCAATGGAAGTTTCTCTGTCTATTTCTGCCCTGTCCTTCGGTGATAAACCCGCCTGAACCAGCAATGTTGTTCCCCTGGCTTCCGATTCTCTTTTGATAAGATTTGCAGCTGCATCTTCCTCTGCCTTTTGCCGGTTAAGTTTCGATACGGCATATTCTTTTTCTGCTTCTGTCACTGCTTTTATTTTTATTACCTCTTCTCCTGCTCTGGCAATTGCAATCTGTGCTTTTCCCTGTTCCTCGGCTGTAATTGCATCCTGTTTTGCCCTTTCTGCATTTGCCTGAGCCACGATTCTCTGCTGTTCAGCTTCTTTCTTTTTTGCTATGAGGGCATCGATAGTACTGTCAAAATCAATATCTTTAATAACAAACTGAAGAATTTCAATATCATAACGGATAAAAGGGGAGATTTTTCTGACAACAGCTTTACCTGATTCGTCATATTTAACCTTTACTGTCCGTTCAATAAATTCCTTTCCCTCCAGGTTGGTAAGAATACGTTCCTCTGCCATTGTGTCAAAAATACCCCTTCTTATTTGTTCCTCAGCAAGGGCTGTAAATTCTGACCTTCTGGAGGAGTACGATTCTTCCGCTTTCATGAGGGTTGCTGTCTGCATAAGTGCTTCGGTAATTACCTGACGTATAAGATCACTCTGAATTTTATTGTAGGATTTAAAATCCTCATGGAGAAGGAGCTGATTATTCTCTTTCAGGGATAATCTGAATTTAATGGAACCGGATATATCTGCAGTTCCTCCATCGTTGAACCGGACTCTTATAGGAGCTGCAGCTTCACCTGCGCCTCCTTCGAGATCCGATTTACTAAAATAGTTCATATCAGATATCTGGTAGGTTGTAACTGATCCAAAAAGTTTTCCATACATACCAGGTTTATCATGTATCGAGATTTTACCAGTTACAGCCGCCTGCAGAATCTGGTAATAACCCGCTTTATTTGTCGAAACAAGATAACTGGAAAATGTAAACCCAACAGCCCCGATAATTATTAATACTATCAGGATACCTAACAATTTTTTCATCTTTCTCTCCCATTAACAGCTTGCAATGCTTCCCCATACTGGAGTATATCAAAAAGTGTTATACTTTTCCATTAAAAGCTTTTTGCGCTGCAACACATTTCTATTATTAAAATCTCTTCTCTAATATAAGTACCTTTCACTGGCGCAAAAAGCCAGGCAATCGTAAAAATAGTCCACATCGCAAAATCCTAATTAAGCTTTTTCCACTGAATCTGTTTTCTTAAATTAAAGCAGTTCTTATCTTATCTGTCTACCAATCACCGGCAGGAAAAGTTAATAATAAGCCGATATAATGGATATGGCAAAGAGATTATTGACTTATAGTTTTAGATTATCTATTTTAGCAATAAATAATTTAGATCCTGAAGAAGTGGAGGTTTATGTGGGAGAGAGTTCAACTGTTGTAGTTTTGGGAGCCAGCCCAAAGTCCGGAAGATATTCAAATATGGCGGTAAGAGAGCTGAAAAGCAGCGGATACAGGGTTATTCCTGTAAATCCTGGTCATTCAAGTGTAGAGGAAATTAAAACAGTTGCAAGTCTTGGGGATATAGATGAACCTGTGCATACTCTTACTATGTACCTAAGTCCTGTCTGGAGTGAACGGATGGAAGATGATATAATCTCTCTTAATCCTGAAAGGGTTATTTTTAATCCAGGTACAGAATCAGTAAGATTACGGGAGGCACTTTCCAATTCAGGAATATCCTGTCTTGAAGCCTGTACCCTGGTAATGCTCAGTACGAAGCAGTTTAATACTCAGTTTTAAGATAATCATAGTTCCCTGTGAAAATAGTTGTATGCAAAAGGATAACAGAATGAAGAATGTCTTATTTGGTGAATATTAAAATTTATAAATGCTTATACTGTAAGTAAATATATTAAGTGATTTTTTGAGGTTACTTGGCATGTTTATTGCATATACAGGGATATTAGTTTAGTGAAAAACAGGTGGTTCCTTATATGAACAATACTGCTAGTGTGCTTGAACGTGGTACAGCGGGTAACGAGATTCAGACGGAAATAGTAAGAAAGTCTATTCATATGATGGTGGCTTGTGTTCCTACTCTTGCCCGGTATAATATATATTTGACATTCAGTGCTCTGGTGGCTGGACTGCTGCTTTACTCCTATTCTGAATTTATGCGCTTACGCGGTATTGAGCTTACTTTTATAACCAGGGTAACTTCCGCAGCATCAAGAAGCAGAGATAAGGGATTTGTTTTTGGGCCTGTAACTCTTGCAATTGGTTCTATGATGGCTTTGATGCTCTATCCTGAACCGGCAGCGGCAATAGCAATATATGCTCTGGCTTTTGGAGATGGGTTCTCTTCTCTCTTTGGTAAGATGTTTGGGCGGATAAGTATTCCGATGACCGGAGGAAAGACTTATGCTGGTTCGAGTGCATGTCTCGTATCTGTTTTTCTGACAACTCTGGCAATTTCAGGATCCGTTAGAATTTCGGTTATTATAGCTGTTGCAACTACTTGGATTGAGGTTCTGCCTACAGGTGATCTGGATAATATGCTCCTCCCTGTGGGAACCGGTTTAGTTGCGACTCTGATTATGTAGGCAGAGTCTTTCTACGTCCATTGGTATATTTTATGAATTTTATATCCAAAGAGATATGTTCCTCCCGATAGAAGGAGGAGTGCTGCTATACTGATCCAGCCGGGTATCAGGCTGAAAAGCATTTCATTTCCCAAAGCCACCATTCCTACTCCTGCGGCAAGAAATAAATAATCATGATTGTTATTCTTAACTCCTCCTGCGAGAAAGTTCAAAACAGCCAAAATCTGAAGTATAATAAATACTATATTAATACCATATTCCGATCCTGACCCCATGAGAAGAGTTACATCTGTTTCGAGTAGATCAATTGGTATTGCAGAGGAAAGAACTATTGCAATCAGCACTATTAAAATTAGAAATGATTCCTGTTTTTTAAAAGTTGAACCCGTAGAAAAAAGGCCTGATGTAAAAAGTGAAAGTACTGTGATAATTTTTCCAAAATAAACGGTTCGTGTAATAGTTTCCGGGAAATATATTGGATAATTGATAATATTTTCAATTGTCAGGAGACTTC
>JAJRQE010000279.1 GCA_024280415.1 Spirochaetota bacterium
CATCAAACATGTGAATATTCTCCCCAAAATACTGATTGTAGCGTGTATGAAACAGTACCCTGCCCTTAAATGGTTCGTAATGCAGCTTTTTAAGACTCACAGGAGCACGGGAAATATATTCAGCCAGACTGATCCTTGCTTAAAAGAAGTAAAGAACTATTTGCACTTATTAAAAGTTTTGCCTCCCCCATTTATGTACTCTTTTTTGTACTTGTAGGAGCCCGTTTAACATTAAATAATATGCCTGGATTTCTCTGGATAATTGTCGGTCTGTATGTATTTTTCAGGAGTGCAGGGAAAATGCTTGGTGCCTGGATTGGTGCAAAAATTACAAAGGCAGACCCCGTTGTTCAGAAATATACGGGTATGGGTTTATTTGCCCAGGGCGGAGTTGCAATAGGTCTGTCAATTATGGCCAGTCAGCATCTTAATAATCTTGTTATTGAAGGCGGAATAAATCTGGGAGATATTATTATAACAGGAGTAACAGCAACAACTTTTATAGTACAGATTATTGGCCCTACAATGGTTAAGATTGCCATAAAGCTTGCAAAAGAATCGGGTAAAAATATTACAGAAGAGGATATTATTACAGAGCTGTCACTTGAAGAAGTTCTTCAAAAAGAGACACCTATTATTAAAGAGACAGATTCGGTAACAAAACTTGTATCCTATTTTACGGAAAGTGCATATTTCTGCCTTCCTGTAGTGGATAAGGACAATAAAACCATCGGGATTATAACTATGAATGATCTAAAACAGCTAATTGCCTCCCAGGATACATGGGACTGGATATTAGCAAAAGATATTATTGATCCAACTCATGATCTGTTAACAAAATCAATGTCTCTTGAGGATGCTCTGGTTACACTTAAACAACTGGGAAGGGAACAGCTTCCTGTAATAGAATCAGAAGAAAACCCGGTACCTATAGGTATCCTGGATACGAGGGTTGTAAGGAAGCTTGTTAATAAAAAAATGGTAGGGATTGAGTAGTAATTCTGGGGGAAGAATCCCCCTCACTCCAAACCCGCTTTTCAGTATAGCTTTTTCCGGCATCGAGTAGGAGGCGGGCAAATTGCCCGCCGTCCTCTCACAGAACCGTGCGTACGGGTCCGTACACGGCTCCTCATGTCATTTTAATCCAACGATTCACACTAAACCAGTGAGGAAGTTTCTTATCTGACACAATCTTCAACCCCATTGTTTCTCTAAACCAGTAAACAGAAAAAGCGTTCTGTACTGCACCTGTATGCGATAATGCCCACCTATTCTTATTTGAATACACTGTCTTTTCAACTAGTCCTCTTCTAACACCATACTTAATTAACTTCTTTACAAGATATCTTTTCTTCTTTTGTTGTCCAATTATTCTTGATCTAAGACGTCTTCTAATATGTCCTTCTATTTTCTTAAGCTGGCTTGGATACTGTGTCATTCCATAATAGGATGACCATCCAACATACCATTTATTAATCTCTTCAATGGTCTTTTCGATTGGATAGTGAGTTCCTCTGGGTGTCAGTTCCTTGACCTTTTCCATACCTCGGTTCATTGATCCTAACGAGATTGCAAGTGTTCCGGCTATTACTGTCATTCCAAGAAACTTTACATACTTCGATAAAGCTACTTTGCTCTTTTCCTGATTGATAACAAGTTTCAGCTTCTTCTCTATAAAATGAGTTATGCTTTTCATAACCCGTTCTGCTGATTTATTGCTACCAACAAATATGTTACAGTCATCCGCAAACCTGCAAAACTCAAGGCCTCTTCTCTCAAGTTCCTTATCCAATTCATCCAGGACTACATTACTGAGAAGTGGACTTAATGGGCTTCCCTGTGTCGTTCCTTCTGTAGTCGGGGTTATCTTTCCATCCTGCATTACTCCACTTCGTAGTGTAATTCCTACAAGTCGTAGTATCCGCTTATCTGGTATCATTATTCCCAGCCTATTAATAAGCCGGTCATGATTTACTCGATCGAAAAACTTTGATAAATCAATATCTACCACATGTTCTTTTCCACGGTTTACTATTTCTTTTGCTGCTTCTACGGCCTTCTTCTGGCTCCGTCCGGGTCTAAACCCATAATTACTATCAGAAAACTGTGGATCTATTATTGGTTCCACCAACAGTTTTATTGTTGCCTGTACTACTCTGTCTTTTATGCAGGGAACTCCTAATAACCTGACTCCTTTTCCTCCCGGTTTCGGTATTTCTACTCTTCTTACCGGTTCTGGCTTATAGTTCCAGCTTTCAAGTTCCTTCTTCAGCTGTACCAGCTCTTCCTCAAGACGATCTTCATACTCCTCTATAGTTACACCATCTATTCCCGGTGAACCTCGATTTGCCTTTACCGTCTTAAAACCCTGTTCTAATGTTTTCACCATACAGAGTCTTTCAAAGAGTCTTTGTTTGTCGTCGATCAGTTCCAGTTGTTTCATTTTCCCTTCTTTTGCACTGCCCTTTCTATAATCTCGCACCTCATCCCATTTAATAAGTTCTACGTTCTTACCATGGTTCAGGTTCCATCTCTGGCTGATTTCAAAGGCTGTGAGTACTAATGTCTTCTGTCACTCAATGTCATGTTCCGTCCTTTAACTCCAACCTCCTTGTCTCTTCCTGTAAGTTTTACCCTCAAATATGTCTCCATATCTTCACAGGCTTACAGTTTTACGATTACTACGACTTCATCTGTAAACTCCTGACACATATTCCTCTGTCCCCAGAGTTCTTAGGTAATCTCATGTCGTTGTTACACAGTTACCATATCAGCAGTTAGTCCCCAGGTAAGAATAATACCTATTTCACTACCCGCCTGCCTTCCATACATATGCAGTTTTACGTAAAGGATATTGGACTTCGGTGGTCGGAGACACCTTGTCCTCTGCATCTGCCTTACAAAGGTTCATTTTCATTCAGGCGATAACTTCGACTACAGCTTTCTTCAGATTCCTCATTGGATCTACAACTACCTTTTATGCTTAGCTTCTTAAGCGGGCTGTAGATTTTCTTCGGACACCCTTGCTTTCGTCTATATCTTCCCTCCTTTCAAGGTGATAACAGGACTTCCACCTGTTAGGTATTACCCATACTGGGCGCACTCCGTCCCTCCGCCGGGCTATACTGGCGGTTTTTCCGCTACCCCCTCGTTTGAAAACACATTGTTTAAATTATGCAGGTAAGTTTTGCAGTATCCATTTTCTCCCCACAAATTACTTAGATTCTACTACTTTATACAGGTAAAATTCAGTTTCTGCTTCAATATTCCAGTATATCTATTATTAACATTGTTTATTAGCGGTAACTCTACTAACATACAAGTGATACTTGTATATTATGGAAATAAAGTGGATATCCCACAAAAAGCCAGCATTTTACCCCTACTATCCCGCTTAATTTCAGTATACTCAATAGTTATGTGTATCAAGGGTACAGTCTACTAACACCGTTTGTAGGTAAATTATAAAAAAAACATGTAAGAAAAGAATATCCTTTCTTTTATGGGATATTTTTTTCTAAACCCCAATAGTGAACGTTTTATCTCAGCCATATAATTACCTTAATCCCAATATTATTCTGGCAGTCATCATCTTATTATAGCAGTCAGGGAAACAGATATGCAATATATGCTTGTTACGCTGTGTCTCATTTTGAACTTTAATAATAGCTTTTCTCTAACACAGCGCAGTAGAACTGGCAAAAAAGCCAAAAAAAACCCAATTCAATATACATTGAAAATGCCTCTGAAAGTGGTTTCTGCTATATATAAAGACAGGTCACGGATAAATATTGTTATACAACTGCTGAATATTCCCACCTGTTACAGATTTTAACTGAATATAATTTAGGAATATATTTTCCGTCTCCGTTATTAAATCATTTTGTGATTCTTTATAATTCAATTCAGTCTGTGACACTTCCGTTTTAAAAATAGTCCCGTTCGAATATTCTATTCTTTTGATCTCCAACTGTTTTTCTGCTATTTCTGTTTGAGTTTTCTTAAATTTTAAAATATCAAGAGCGATATTATTTTCAGTTACAAGGGACCAGATTGCGTTCTCCAGGGAACTCTTCGATTCTTCATAATTAATTTTATACGCTGCCATTTGGGTCTTTGAATAGCTTTTCTCCTTCTCTGTTACGACAGCTGAGTTGATAATTCCATCATTATAACTTTTATACAATTCATACATTTTAAGGTTAAATATACAGGAAGAATTTATTCTTTCTGCTTTATCCAGGCATTCCTCAAACTCTACTTCCTTAAACGGTATTGACGGAACACTTTTTCCAGGGGAAACCTGATCATTACCTGCAAACTCCATACCTATTCCTTGCAAAAACTTTCTATACGCTTTGATATAACCATCCTTTGCATTTATAACAGCTATTTTGCTTTCAAGGGTTATCTCTTTCTGTTCTGTATAATCAGCTTCCTCTTTTATTCCTTCTGCCAATCTGAGTTCTGCATTTTTTTCCTCTTTAAAATTTATATCAAGTTGCTCTTTTTTTTCATGAAGATTTCTCTCAGCCTGGAGCAGAGAAAAATAACGGAAAACTGCTTTTATTATTATTTCCGCCTGAATTTCGCTCCTGTAACTTCTCATTTTCTCCAGATATATCAAAGCCTTCTCAATATTGAATGTAGATTTATTACTTTGCCTGGCATGAATATAATCTGCTTCTGCATTTTCCATCTCATGCTCAGCCTTTTGCATACCAGTAGTCGGATCTTTTAAGGTCAGCGATATATATTCTTTTAAATTTAACTTATGATTCATATTTTGAATTTTTTTTTCAACTACCTCCCCGTAAAGTAGTACTGCAGAAATAGCAAATAAGAATAGAATGGTGATGTATCTCATTTTTACCAAAATCCATTTTCCTCCAAAAATATATAAATCATTCCAGAGAACCTGCATAGCCGTTCTTTACTGCTTCCAGACTGTACCAAGTTAACCACAAATCATTCCAAGTAGTCTGCAGATCATTTTTCGCATTTAAAACATTGATTCTTGCTGTTTCCAGTTCCGTGCTGCGCAGTAATTTTTCCCTAAAAGCATTCTCTTTTTCAATTAGGGTAATGTTTTTCTGTTTCAGGAAAGTAGTAAGATATTCAAGTTTTTTTTGTTCAGTATTAAAATCATAAAGAGCAATACTGATACTATCAATGATAGTATTCCGGATCATTTTTATATTCCTCTCCTGCTGCATTATGTCAATATTTCTCTTTTCGAGAGCATATTTATTCGATTTGTCTAATGAGAATTCAATATTTACAGATATTCCGGATGTCCAGTTTTCAGGATCAGCAACAGGTATTTCAATCCCGGGGGCAATTGAAATATCCGGCAAAAAATTATTCTGTATTATTCGTGCGGTACTCTTCATAATTTTAAGTTTAAGTACTGACTGTTTTAACAGAAAATTACTAAGAAGTGCCGACTGGACAAGCTGCTCTTTATCTATCTTTACCTGTTTAAATGGCAAAAGAGGTTCCAACTCCGCTTTTGATAAATCTACATTTATCAGACGGGAGAGTTTAAGTAAGGAAATGTATTCATCTTCTCTACTTTGTTCAAGAGATTCTGCTGTTTTTAATTTCGTTAAAAAACTATCTTCCAGAGTACTTCCTGAAATAAGTCCAAGTTCAAATCTTTTCTTGTTTTCAATCCTAGTATTTTTTGAGTTTATGAATTTTAATTCAAGAAGCTTTCGAGCTGAAATATTTTCAATTGCTTTAATATATGCACTACGAATACCTAATTCCGTTTTTATTATACTGTTCGTCCATGAAAGTTTTTCATTATCCAGACTATTTAGAGCACTTTCATAGTCTGATACTTCTTTTAAACTCTGCAATGGTTTTATATTTATACCCAGCAAAAATGATCCTGTATCATCACTTGTATCTACTGTTGAACTACCGTTTCCCATTGTAAATTCTGTTATCATATAGATCTGTTTAAAAACAGGTACAGTAATTACTGAATTGAAAGATTCTGACAAAGAAATATTTTGACCCAGTGAACAGTTAAGATCTATCCCCCCCCTGAAGTCGGCTGATATATTAGAGAATGTTTTTACGGACTTTAATGAAAGTTGTTTTTTTAACAAATTTTCTCTTTCTGTTTGTACTGTATTGGAATTTTTTAATCCGAAAGATACCACTTTTTCAATATCCCATTTTTTATTTTCTTCTGCCGTTACCTGCAACGTTAAAAGAAAAAAAATAAATATCAAAAAAGAAAATTTCTTTCTGTTTCCAGAAGCAGTCATTATTCTATTATCCCTCTCTAAGACTTTCTACAGGAGATACCCCTGCAGCAGAAACTGCTGGGAAAAGTCCGAATACTGCACCTGTTAACTGTGCAATAGAAAATGAAAATAGAACCGCTTTCATATCAAGAAAGGAACTCAACTCAACTTTACCCACAGCTCCGGGTCCGGCAAGGATCGGTTCCATAGCACCTATAACAGGTTTATTAAATATAAAAGCCAGTAAAATACCGATTAGTGAACCGGTAAATGAAAATAGAAGTGCTTCAAAAATAAAATGCACAACAACTCCATTTTTTGTTGCACCGAGGGTACGCCGCAACCCAATTTCTCTTGTATTCTCCAGAATAGAAACCATCATCATACTAAAAATACCAAAAGAACTGACAAGAAGAATTATCATTCCAAGTGGGCCCATAAATAGTATTACCATTTCGGACATCGCTTTCATATCCTTAAGATGAGGATTATCAGGGTTCTTCGGATTACCTTCCCAGACAGCTACTTTTGTACCATATCCATGAATATCACTCAAAACCTTTTTAATACCTGCACTTATTGTTTTAAGATTTCCCGTGTTTGTTTTAGCCGCAAATATCCGGATTCTGTTATTATTCGCATTATAAAGGCTGTAGGGTATCAGATAATCGGAAATACGGTACATCTCTGCTTTTCCTGGCGGAATATCTGAAAAAACACCTGTTATTTTAAAGATCCGTCTGTCTGTTGTTCCATCATTTTTATTCAAACGTATATTAGTAAATGTTTTACCTATTGCGTTTACAGGATTTTCAAAAAGTATTCCGGCTGCTGACTCGGATATAACTGCCACACAATTCTTTGCACTTATATCATCTTCAGTAATAAATGATCCTGCCACAATCTTCAGACCGTATATTTTTGCATAATCTTTTCCAGTACCGAGAAATTCTCCTGTACGGTATAAGGTATTTCCAACTTTAATTCGATTTTCCGGGGAGAGCAGATTCAATGGAGTTATATACTTTATTGTATCGATACTGTTTTTAATAATTTCCTCATCTCCTGGTCTAAATTGTGATGGATTTTCCCATCTTAGCTCCTGAAAACTACTATATGAAGCATTCGCTATAACAATTACATGAGCATCTTTGACAGAACTTCCTCTGATCTTATCATTCAATCGAAAAGAAATATTAAAGATAAGGGTTAAAACTGCAACTCCCAGAGCAATATTTGTTATGGTAAGAGTACTTCTTAAAGGATTCCTTATTATTCTGTTTAAAACCGAACGTATCATCAATATCACAATCATGACTCCTTATTCGCTTCTTAAAGCATCCGTTGGCTCAGTTCTAGATGCTTTGTAAGCTGGATATATGCCGAAAACAGCATTAAGTATCAGCGTTAAAAGAAGTGCAACTGCCATAATGGAGAATGTTACACTAATCTCCGGTCCTGCACCTCGTATAACATCCAGCTGAGGCCCTCCACCTCCCGTCCCAGCCGGACTTAGCAGCAATTGAAGTAACCAGGACAATAAAAAAGCAATAAAACAGCCTAGCACTCCACCCATTACGCCAAGTGTAAGAGATTCGGTTAGAAATAATTTAAAAATATCAAACCGGGAAGCTCCAATAGCCATCATGATTCCTATGTTCTTTTTTTGACGGGCTATTCTCGCAAGCATCAGATTGAGAATATTCATCGATGCCATCAGGAGACCCGCACCTACAAAAAGAGTAATAATAGAGAAAATGGGGATGATAACCCTTTTCTGATCTTTTTCCCAATCAAGTGAAGAATGTATCAGGATGGAGTTTATCCCATATTGACTTGAAAAATAATTATTAAGCTGATATACAGCTTTTTTTAAACGTTTTATGTCTGGAACAGAAAAGCTGAGTGTATCGAGCCCTTTTTGTGATCGATACTGCAGAGAAAGGGTATAGGGACAATAAGCAGTTCCGCTATTCCCGGTAGGATCAGTAGCAGTAACTCCTGTATTTTTGTATTTTAATACCCCTATTACGGTAAAAGTAAGATTACCACCGGAAATCGGTGATGATAGAGTTATATTTTTTCCGATTATGCTGCTGTCTTCATCCGGAAATAGTTTTGTTGCAAGTTTTTTATCCAAAACAATTACAGAATTTGCACTGTGTATGTCGGACTCTGTAAAAATAGAACCAACAGCAATTTCCATATTATTCGCAGTAAAATATTCAGGAGATACCATCTTACATTCAAAGTTTTTTATTTCTGATCTGCTTAGAGCGGACGTATCCGTAACAGAGAATCTCGTACCGAATGAAATATAACCGTCTTCAACATCAGGGCATGCCTTTCTGGCTTTTACCAGTTCAGAAACGGTAAATATTACTTTCTTTCTCTGAGTATCAACAATTTTTAATGCAGGGCTTTTATTACCTGGAAGAAGAGACAGACCGGTATTTGATTCTACCCTTATTTCACGTTGTTCCGGGTTATTGGATTGTGTCTCCATTTCATAATTATACGCTCTGGCCAGAGAAAAAAGACTTGAAATTATTGCCACACCTAAGGCCAGTCCGAGAACAACCATCAAGGATTCCAGAAACCTAACCCTGATAAAACGAAATGAAATGATAAACAGATCCCTTTGATTCATTTTATTCTATTCTCCCTGCAAATCTGTAAGCGGATTTGTACGATTCTTAATAACCTGATCCGAAACTATTTCTCCGTCTTTTAAACGAATCATTCTTTTCCCGCACCTTCCGATCTTTTCATTATGAGTCACCATAATTAGCGTAACACTTTCTTTATTGAGCTTATCCAAAATTTCAAGTATCTTCGCTCCCATATGTGACGGCAAATTCCCCGTCGGCTCGTCTGCAAGAATTAGATCAGGGTTATTGGCAAGAGATCTCGCAATAGCAACCCTCTGCTGTTCACCGCCCGAAAGCATATTCGGGAAATGGTACATCCGGTGCTCCAGTCCCATTGAAGCAAGTAATCCTTTAGCTTTTTCTTTCCGTTCTTTCGAAGATACCTTTGCATATATCATGGGCATAATAACGTTATCCAGTGCATTAAATTCAGAAAAGAGATTGAAACTTTGAAATACAAAACCAAAATGTTGATTTCTTATCCGTGAAAGTTCTTTATCAGAAAGGGAAATCACTTCATAATTTTCCAGTTTATATGTGCCCGATGTCGGTTTGTCAAGTAATCCAAGTATATGAAGCAGCGAAGATTTGCCGGAACCTGAGGGACCCATAATT
The DNA here is from genome assembly GCA_024280415.1 of Spirochaetota bacterium. Classification (GTDB taxonomy): domain Bacteria; phylum Spirochaetota; class Spirochaetia; order B11-G9; family B11-G9; genus JAJRQE01. Next base: position 9,527 of record JAJRQE010000279.1, read on the forward strand.
GATACAAATTCCCCTTTCTCTATTAATAGATTTATATTCTTCAGAGCAGCAACCTTAACAGCACCAAGGTCATAATTTTTTCCTGCATTTTCAAGTTTAATCACTTTCTTTCCCGCCCTTTGATTGAAGTTTAATCTCATTCATGTTTATATAATCCTGATACCCGCTGGTAATTACAGTATCACCCTCGTCAAGCCCGCTTAAAATTTCTACCTTCATATCCGTCATAATTCCAAAATGTACTTCCGTTTTTTCCGCTTTATTTTTATCAATTCTATATGCATAGTGTTCCGAACCGGTAACAAGATAAGCTCCACGAGGGATATACAAGACATTTTTCTTTACTCCGGTAAGAATATCGACAGAAACACTGCTTCCGGGAATTACTTTGTCAGGTGGTTTTATGAAATGAATTTCTACATTAATTGTAGATCCATAATTACCGGAGCTTTCCACGGCCTTCAGCGCAATCTTGTAAACATACCCGTCATATTTTTTACTTCCTAAAGAAATTATAGCTTTCTGATTCTTTTCAATAAAACTTATTTCATTTTCGGGAATTTTTAATACAACAACAGGTCTGGACAAATCCGCAATAGTCATAAGTTTAGAAAATTGAGAAATATATTCTCCGGGCGTTCCATAAATTTCAAGTATCTCACCGGAAAAGGGACTGAGTATTTTACACTGATTAATCTGTTCCTTAATATATGCTGACTTTTCTTTAAGAATATTTATATCAGCCTCAAGATCACTGATGGTAACTTTGTAATAGGATAAATCTTCATCCGAATTTATTTTATAATCGGTAATCGCCTCCTGTGCAGCTTTCCAGTTATTATAAGCGGTTTCAAGGTCTTTTTTTGTAGCTGCACCTGCATTATAAAGCCGTTTATAACTCAGGTAGTTTTCAGATGCACTAAGTTTTTTTTCACTCAACTTTTTTAAGTAACGCACAAATTGTTCTTCTTTTTGTTTATGCTGCATAATTTGATTATTCTTGCTTCTTGCCTTTTTTGTCAGGCTTGTCTCTACTTCATTGAGATTATCTTCAAGATCCTGTGAATAAATAACTGCAAGCTGTTCATTTTTCTCTATGGAGTCACCCTCAGAAACCTTCATAGTTTTAATTGTTCCGCTCTGAGGAGCAAGGATTATCTGTTTTTTTGAAATGACAAGAGTTCCGGAAGCCTGTACAGAATTGATAATATTTTCTCTTTTTACAACAGCATACCGGTATGATTTAAGAGTATAGGACTCTTTTTTCGGCAGAAAGAGAAAATAACCTGCGGCAGCAATTCCGATTATGATGAGAATAAAGAACAAAGCATTTAAAAACTGTCTTCCCGAACCCGGCTGTTTAATACTTTTCTCTCTAACAATGGAATTTTTATCAGACATAAGAATCCCTCGGATCAGATATAAATATATTTTCCATATACAAAATATAATTAATGTTTCTTAAGAAGTTCTGTAGGAAAGATTAAATAAAAGTTAAGATTTTAAAACCGATTACACCGGAAGGAAAACACTCCAAAGAAAGTTTATACTATAATTGACAGTAAAAATATTCCGATACCTACGGAAAATAACAGATAGAGAAATGAATATTTATGGAACCGCATGAACATATTTTTTGAATCGACAAGTCTGAGTGCAATCAAATTCGCCAGAGATCCGATTACGATACCACTCCCCCCGATATTCACAGCATACGCAAGAGGCACCCAATTCCCACTGTACTCAGCAAGAAGAAACGTCGCGGGAACATTGCTTATCATCTGCGACAGCAGGATTCCGGTACAATAAAGATTATTGACTGAACCCAGGTTCAGCGATACAAGCAGTCTGTCAACCACAGGCAAACCTGAAAGCATATGGATATCTATAAAAAGAACAGCAAAAAGAACAATGAGCATCCAGTTTGTCTTTTTTAATACTTCCCTGAAAAAAATGGCATTAACCAGTATTATTACAGGAAGGATATATAAAGAAATATGGAATTCCTCAGAAACAATAAAGAGGACAAAAGAGACAAGAGAAGTAACAAGAAGTTTTTTATCAGTTCCGGTATTATTGTGTACCGAATGAAAGGAGAGAGTAATTTTTTTTGATACGATAAAGGTAAAAACAATAAGAAGCAGGAACAACCCGATAAAAAGAGGCAGCATTTTCAGAATAAATTCAAAAAAGGGAATATGCCACTTATGCCAGATATAAATATTCTGGGGGTTACCTAGGGGTGAGAGAAGAGACCCTGTATTTACTGCCAGTATCTCAAGAATAATCAGTTTTCCGGTATCATTTTTAATTACCTCTGAAAGACTCAATGTGAGGGGAACAACAATAAGAATACTTATATCGTTTGTCAGAAACATGGAAAAAATAGCGGACAATGAAACAAGTAAAATGGCCAGGGTGCTTTCATACCGCACCCTTTTTACCATTTTTCTGGAAAGGTCATAGAAAAAATTACTCATCTTTAATCCGGTTGTTATTATGAACAAACCTGTAAGAAGACTTATTGTTTTCCAGCCTACATACTCCGGATAATACTTTATTCCGGAAGGCCTGATTGCTGTAAAAAAAACAAGCACAATAATGGCTGCCAAAAAAAAGTAATCAATTTTCTTCCATTTCTCCCTCGTACCCATTTTACTGCCCTACTGTCCGTAATAAGCCATTTCCCGTGACGCTTCATAGTCCGGAATAATATGAACACCATCAGTGTAAACTTTCAAAAAAGTGATTATTTTACCGTTATACGTAAGAGGAATAATCCAGCATGCTTCCGGCTGGCTAAACCATACTCCTTCAAGTACCTGCATATTATTTACAATTCCCTCAAAATGATCTCTGATTGTTTCCAGAGAGGCATTTTCCTGATAAACAACAGGTCTGTAATCTGCCGGCAGAACCGAACCGTTTGCAGGACTAAATTCAATAACGGAAACAACAGCACCCTGGTACATAATACCTCCCCTTATCTCTAGTTCACCTCCAGGCCCTTTCAAAAGCCAGATTTTCCCCATTTTCAGGTATTGTTTCACTTCTTTTACCGTCGACAACACCTGCTGTATCTTTTCCGGTGTAATATCAATACTGTACGTTGAAGGATACCCGCCTGGAACTGCAGCACCCGGAGGTATCACAGACATTCCGGGGGTCATTGCACCCGGAGGAGGAGGGGGCAACGGAACTGAACCTGTAGATCCCGGCTGTCCAGGTACTGCTGCAGAATAAACCGGGGGTACTGTATTTCCGTATCCCGGTCTCGTAGCTCCCAAAACATCTACGGCATAAGAACCGTTATTGTTTTCAAGAAGCGGCGGTGGGCCAGTGGTTGTTTTTTCTGAAACAACTGTTTCGGCTGATACATACATGATACATACTGTAAAAAACAGCATAAAAATAAACATCGCTTTCTTTTCCATTACATTACTCCTATTCTTATATATTTTTTTCATCTGCATCGGGATATATCGGATACGGCCCGGCAGTATGATAGAATTTGTCTATTCCTCTCATGAGATCCTTAACCGAAACTGAATATTCCGATGCCTTAAAGAACGATTTATTCTGGAATTGTTTATATGCAGACTGGTATATGGCAGCTGCAATATCAAGAAGCTGTCTCCCGAATAACGCTTCCTCAGCTTTCGGCAGATACGTTTCTATCTGCTGAACAATCAGCTCCCCCTTCCTAAGATCCCGATATGCACTGTCCAGCTCAAACCGGGCACGAAGTTTCTCATCAGGATGAGGCGGGGGGCCTCCACCCGGAGGAAGAGGTTTTCCAGGAGGCCCAAAGGGGGACGGGGAAAATCCTCCTGGATGCTGACCATCATGTTCAGGATTACTCATCATTCTCTATCTCCTCTTCTTCTTTTTTTACGGGAACATCTGTACTGTTCAGATCCTTCATAAGGGTAAGGAATTCCTCCCGGGTAAGTTCCCCTTTTGCATACCGCTCCTTTACAATTTCTTCCGGAATATTTTTTTTGATCATTGCAAAAAAAGGAAATTTTTTAAATACCAGATAATAGATAATTCCTGCTGCAAGTGATCCTACCGAAAGGAAAACAAAAAGGGGCAGTACAAAGTGAAAATATAAAAATATCTTATCAAGAACCGGGCCGTGCCCTGCAAGAGGCGGAGGTGGCCCTGCTGCAGAACAGCCGAGGAAAGCCCCGGGCAATACCGCCGTAAAAAGTTTATTCAGCATTAATTTCCTCCTTGTATCTGCAATATATACACAGCAGATTAAGAAGAAATAAAGAAGTTATTAAGATTTTATTAAG
>JAJRQE010000280.1 GCA_024280415.1 Spirochaetota bacterium
GGAGGAAGAGTTTTATAAGGGAAAAGAAGCTTGTATAGTCTGTACATCAACAATGGAACTGGGCATTGATGTTGGTGATTTGGATAAAGTTCTTCAAGTGGATTGTCCGGCAACTGTCTCTTCTTTTTTACAACGAATGGGAAGAACAGGACGCCGCCCGGAAACTGTAATGAATACTACTTTTTTTATTGAAAAAGAAACTAAACTACTTCAAGCGATAGCTATAGTTGAACTGGCCAGATCGGGTTGGGTAGAAAATGTAAATATCAATAGAAAGGTTTGGCATATTCTACTCCATCAAATTATGGCACTCTGTCTCGAAAGAGGCGCTGTTAATCCGGCAATGCTATGGAGTCAACTTCATCAGGCTTACTGCTTTTCTGAAATAAGCAGGGACAAATTCGATAAATTTGTGAACTTTCTTATTACGAAAGACTTTCTCCATGATGATGGCGGTATGTTCTCCATGGGGCTGGATGCAGAAAAGGCCTTTGGTCGAAAGAACTTTATGGAAATTTATTCTGTTTTCAGTTCCCCTCATGAATTTGAGGTTATTGGATTGTCCGGGGATGTCATAGGTAATGTCCAATGGGATTTCCTGGAACAAGTTCTGGAGGAAAACGCCAGTTTTTATCTTGCTGGAAAAGCCTGGTCTGTTGAACGAATAGAATGGAAGAAGAAAAGAGTATTGGTGATGAAAGCTGCAGGAGGAAAAGTCCCGAAATGGGGTGGAATTACTCCAAATTTTCTTAGTTATAAACTTTGCCGGCAAATGAGGGATGTTGTTGTTAGTACCGAAGTCTATTCGTATCTTGATATTGAGGCAAAAGAATATCTTGAAGAATATAGAGGAGACTTACAGTCTTTTCTTGCCGGCAGTTTTGCCCCAGTTGAATATGACGACAAGGGGATTATCTGGTGGACCTGGGCAGGCGGGAATATCAACAATACTCTGCGGACAGTTTTTATAATGGAATTAGACGCCGATGTCCAGGCCAGTAATGAATATGTAAAAGTAAAGAATGACCACTTGAAATTTAAGGATTATAATCAAATTATAAAGAAAATTTCAGATCCTCTGTATTGGGAAAAATCAGAAACCCTAAGTTGTCTCTATTCAAATGTACCAAATTATCATTTAAGTAAGTTTCAGCCATATTTGCCGGAAGAGCTGAAACTGCGGCTTGTAGCTGATACGATTTATGATATTGAGGGGACTGTGCGGTTTTTGGAAAATGTATAATAGGTTAATGAATAAAGTAAATACAATGAAATTAATCAGAATAATTACTTGACTTTTGCACTTAAGTGCATTACTTTAATAACAAGAATAAGGATAGCTTATGTCACGACCAAAAAAAGAGCGAGTTGTTTACCAGCCGCCGCTACATGCAGATTTTAAACCAGTAGGAGTTCAAAGGCAAAATTTAGAACTTCTTCCTCTGGGTCTGGATGAGTTTGAGGCCATCAGGTTGGCCGATTATCTAGGTATGGATCATGCAGAGGCCGCAGCGGAGATGGAAATATCCCGTTCGACATTTACAAGGTTGATTGAAAAAGCGAGAGCTAAGATTGCCAAATTTCTTGTTGAAGGGAAACACCTTCATATAGAGGGAGGAAATATTCATTTTCGTGGGAATCTGATTAGGTGTCATGATTGTGGTCATATGTTCAATATTGGATTTGATTCCGGTATAAGCAAGTGTCCAGCCTGCGGGTCAGGGAATTTGATAGATCTTGCCGGTGGATTCGGTCATGGTAATTGTTGTCGGGGACATGGCCATCATGGAAGAATGAATAAAAGGTGATGCGAAGCATCAGGTTCCTTTTTATCATTTAGCGACAGAGACTTTCCCTGGTTTTACAAATTGTCTATTGTTATAAGCTGAGAAGGAAAGTGCTCGTAAGCGTTTACCGAGGAGGTAACATTATGCCAAGAGGTGATAGAAGAGGCCCTAATGGAATGGGCGCTGGTCGTTCGCAAGCTCACTGCTCGCGCATGCAGCCAGGTCCAATGACAGGCAGAGGCGCAGGTTTCTGCAGTGGTTCCAATACACCAGGATTTGCTAATACTGGTGCAGTAGGTGGATTTGGTCAGGGAATGGGCGCTGGAAGAGGTTTTGGCGGCGGATTTCATGGAGCAGCAAATGGTGCTGGATATGGCCGGGGAATGGGCCGTAGTAATGGGATTGGTTTTCAACCAGCCTATGCTGCACCAGTCTATTCAAAAGAGGCTGAAAAGGGATATCTTGAGAGCGAGGTATCTTTTCTAAAGAACCAGCTCAAAACTCTTGAAGATCGACTTACAAATATGCAGGACGACGAATAATCAGGTAGGGGCAGGTCTCGATCTAAGCTTGCATAGGCGAGCAGGAAGCTTGCTTCCGACCAGCCTGCCCCTACCTGTCTTCTCAGGAGTAAATCAAACTAAAAACGTAATTGCGTATTGTATACGCAAAAAGAGGAAATGATGGATAGAATATTTGCAGTACCTACAGTAAACAAAAAATTGACAGCTCACTTCGGTCATTGTCAGAGCTTTGCAGTTTTAAAAGTGGAAGATGATAAGATAACCAGTGAAGATTATCTTGATCCACCTGAACATCAGCCTGGCTCCTATCCTGCTTTTTTAGCCGGTAAGGGTGTGAATACTATAATTGCAGGTGGAATGGGTGTAATGGCTCAGAATCTATTTAAAGAGAATAATATTGAAGTTTTTATGGGACTTAATGCAGAAGAACCATCAAAGCTTGTCGAATTATATCTTCAGGATAAACTTGAAAATGGAGATAATCTTTGTGACAGTGATCATGATCATGGCGAGTGTGATCATTAAAGGTAATTATTAATTAGGAAAATTGAATGAAGATAGCGATTGCCAGTGGAAAGGGTGGTACAGGAAAAACTACTCTTTCTACAAATTTGGCTTCTTTTATAGCAGAAAGCAGGCTATGTGTTCTTTCAGACCTGGATGTTGAAGAACCCAATTCCGGTCTTTTTATTAAAGCA
>JAJRQE010000281.1 GCA_024280415.1 Spirochaetota bacterium
AAATAGCTCTACATTATCATTTTGCTGCACGGAGTAGTTTCCTTATCTCTTTCAGGTTTTCTTTGGATTTCTTTCTCATCTCTTCGTACTTATGCCTTTTCTCTATTTTAACAGCGTAATCCTGTACCTGGGATGATCCTTCCTTTCCTATGTAGTGGAATATAACTCTCTTGTTTTCCCGGTAGGCAAGGTAGTAATAACCATTGTTTCCCCGTTTCTTTAACGATAGAGATCCCTTCACACTTTCGGCGATCTTTCTATCATACAGATCCATTAGAGACAGTAACCTGCTGTTTTCTTCTTTTATCACATCATAAATAACACTCATACTGCCTCCATTTACGTTTATCAGTATTTATTGCCTAACACCTATACTAATATTATACATATGTTAGGTACATATCGTCAACATCGGTGAATAAGAGCTGTACTTTTAGACTAATCTTTTTTTATGTTATAGAAGGGTATTAAGTCTCTTTGAGGTGTCAGGTAGAATTGGTTACATTAAGTACTTGAATTGCCCTGCAGATCCACCCTGCATCCAAACTCTTCCATTCCCTGCATAAAATCAACGGCTTTTCCCGTCCAGCAGCTGTAATCACCAAATTTAATTCTGTAGACTGAATCTGATGAGGAGTAAATATTTATTACCGAGTTTTTCACATCTACCAGATATTCCAGGATAATTTCAGGACTGTAAAATGTATCTACTTTGCTTATTTCAAGCAGAGTTATCTCGCATAATTCCATTTTCAAAACTTTTGTTCCGGAAAAGCCGGATAATGTGAACTCTACTTTCTTTTCTGTGTAATCAATTAAGGTTTCTCTAATTTCTACATCCCGGAGACCTTGCTCCCGGATGTACTGCAGGTTAACTTTCTTTTTCAACTTTTTGTTCCATTTTTTAATTTTAGTATCTTACTTTTTTATTCTAACCTTCAACAATCACCGCCGGCGGCCAACAAATTCACAGCCGAATATTCGTTGGAACTGACCCACCAGTTCCAACGAGCTCTTTCTGATAAAATCAAACAGCGAAGCCCTTTAAAGTTAAGAGGCAGGGCAGCTCAACTAGGTTATTCGACTGCTTTTGTCACTACCAAAAAAACTACATTATCGTGTCTCAACAACTCAAACAGAACTGACTATTTCTAAAATTATTCTTGTCACAATATCATTCATCAGTGTAAACTCTATCAAAGAATATTCACCATCCAGGTTAATTTCTTTATGATCACTTTCATATAAAAACTTTATAATTCCATTATCACTATCTCTGGTAATTACTCTTGTGGGCTCTCCATATAACTTAATAATATCATTTCTTGTAGATCCAATTCCTAAGCCCATGGATGTAATAAATCTATCATTATCTATACGAATAGCAGATATCATGAAGTCATAAGTTTCATATTCTAATATCAGACCACACTCAAATTTTTCTCTCCAAATTTCATAATCAGGACTGGTTGCTTCGAGTAAGAGCTTTTTAGATAAAGAAGGCCCATAGAAAATTTTAACAAATTCAGGAACTCCACCAAGCACAATCCTAAAATTAGTTTCTTTATCAATAACATAATAGTATTCAGGATATGTAATTTCAGGATATGTAATTTCAGCATAAATCAAACTTGATGCAAAAATCATTAGAGTTGCCAGTAGCTTATACATCAATCCTCCTTTCGTCTGATAACAAATGAACCATGTGAATATATTGAATTAAATGGATCACGTGTTTCTCCATTCATTCTGGCTTCAAAATGAAGATGCGGACCCGTTGATTTTCCAGTACTTCCTACATTACCCAAAATTGTACCTTTCGGGACAGCATCACCTTTTTGTAGTTTTGAAGTATCTTTCATGTGCCCATACTTTGTTGTTGCACCATCTCCATGATCTATCACAATAAAATTACCATACGCTCTATCACTTCCTACTTCTTTAACTTTACCTTTTAAAACTGATAAGATTGGTGTACCTTCTTCCGCAGCTATATCAATACCCGTATGCAACCTATCTTTTTGACCTGTAACAGGATCAGTTCTTAACCCATAGCCACTCGTAACACCTTCTTCACCAACACCCAATACTGGCCATATAGGCATATTTTCAGGTAAATTATCTGGAAGATCTACTTTGGGAGCTTCTTCTTCCATCCCAGTAGGATCTGTGTAATTGATCGGATTATTAGAGGTATATGAATACCAGTTTGTGGATTGGATTACAGAGTAATTAGACTTTTGCTTGCCCTCATTATCCATAGGATTGATAAGTTCAAACCCCGCTGGATCAGAACTGATCCACCTGCTGGTTCTTGGATTCAGATACCTCGCCCCGTAATAATACAGCCCAGTCTCCTCATCAAGTTCCTTTGCGGTAAATTTATAGGGCAGCATATTCGAGTAATCATCGGTTTTTTCAATCCAGGTCTCACCATATGGGGTGTACTCAATATGCTCAAACACCTCACCATCTGGTGTTGTTACTATATTTGAAGAACCCAGATGATCAGGGTGATAGTAGTAAGTATTTACTGCCTCATACCCTGTCGATGCGTCACTTTCCATATTGAGTCTGGTAGCAATTCGAGTCTCGCCAAGATAAATATTTTTGCTTTGTCTAAAATCATAAGTGTCTTCTGTAGCCAGCCACATGCTGTTGAAGTAGAGAGTTTCACTGCCGTTTTCAGACCTTTTGTTTGTTCTATCCCCTGTGCTGTCATAGCGATATTCTACTGTTTGCGAGTCTATTGTTGACTTAAGGCGGTTCTCCTCGTCCCAGATGTAGGTGCGTTTGTAGACGTTGTCAGGTTCTTCTGCATTCCTTGTCAGGGCTATGCCTCTGTTCATTTCTGTTATATTCCCATCTTTTGTAATAGTGCCGCTTCCCTGTATTCCTTCAGGGCTGTGACCGCCTGTTCTCTCTTCTATCATATTACCATTACTGTCATAAAGATACCACAAATTACCGATTATTTCCGCCTGCTTTGGTTTGTCGGCATAATATGTGTAGTTATAGTCGTAGTTGAGGAAGTTAACTCCACCTGAGGGGTTAACTGTATTACTGCTTGTCTTTGTAAGGATGTTTCCTGTGTTGTCATAGCTGAAGTTTTGCGTGTAGTTCGTGGTTCCACTAACAAAGCCGAACTCCCTGTCTTCGAAGTATCCTTCTCCCTTTGTCAGCTGATATAGTCCGTCGTATTCATAGTCCTGATTTGTTGTGTACCTTTCTGCAACATTCATTATGGAAAGGATATTACCCGTTCTGTCAAAGGTGTAATCGATGTCCTGCAGGGTGTTAAGGTTGCCGTTTTCTGTCAGTATGTTGTTAAGCCAGCGACGGTCTTCATCGTATGTATACTTCGTTTCGATGCCGTTTCCATATTTTATGTAGGCTCTTTGTCCGTATTCATCGTAGCCTATGTTTTTTATGTATGTTGTATCAAGGCCGTTGTGGGCAGAGCTTACTTTTTCTACTTCTCCGCCTCTGTTGTACTCGTAGTTTACGACCTCGTTATCGGGGTAGGTAATTGTTTCCATTCTTCCCTGATAGTCGAAAGTGTAGTTAAAAGAAGCGCTTTTGTCATTTTCCAGTGGCGTCAGACGTTTTATTGTTTTTGTAACCTGTGTAGTTTCTCCAAGTTCTCCATAGAAGTTTTCTGTTACTCCACTTTCGTCAGTTATACTTACTATTCTTCCTGCTCTGTTGTAGTTAGCTCCCTGTGCGCCATATGTGTAGCTTGTGTCTGTCATAAAGGGGTAATCTATTTTTTTTATTCTTCCAAGGGTATCGTAGATGTAATTAATGGCTGCACCATTATTTCTAAGGTTTGCATCCACTTTGCGTATAAGGTGATCTGCCTTGTCATATTCGAACTCTGTTAATCCTGTTTCCGGGCTTGCAAGAGTTAATCTTCTTCCAAGAATGTCGTAGCTAAAGGTAACTTCACTTCCTTCTGCGTCTGTCACCTTTAACAGTTCTCCAAGAACATTATAACTGTAAGATGACTCTGTCAGGAGTGTACCTGTTGAGTCTTTTTTTTCTATTTTAATAATATTACCGCGTATGTCTTTATAAGTTTCTGTTATGTTTCCAAGGGGGTCTGTTACAGTTTCTTTTGTTATGTTCCCTTCTACAGTATAGCTTTTTGTTATTACAGAATCGTCCGGAAAGGTTATGGTTAATATTCTGTCCAGACCGTCGTATGTTTTAATAGTTGGCCGCAGGGCTGTGTTCTCTACTGTTGGGAAGGAGTTTGTTTCCTCAAATACAGTCTGACCCTCTTCTACCGGTCTGGCCTTACTGTCGTAGACCACATATCCGCTTTTGTTCCAGCCGTAGAGGTTTCCGGCTTCATTGTAGACTTCTCCTTCTTTGGATGTTGTGGTTATTCTATTTAGGCCGTCTATTATTACATAGGTGTCCATGGTACTTGCGTCTGAATGATCGAAACTTATCTTGTTTTTTGTCAGAGCCTTCCAGGGGAAAGTATCTGTAAGATAGCTATATTCCACTGCCTTTACAGAACCTGTATCGTATGGACTTATTATGGTTTTAAGCCGCCCGAAGTTATCATATTCCTTTGACAGGGTATTTTCGTTACTGTCTGTTTGACTGGTTTCAGCTCCATATCTGTAGTCATAACTGATAGCCGAAGTATATGAATCTCCTCCGCTATTATTACGAGTTTCTATTTCTGAAACATATTTATGAACTTCATTATCGTAGGTATATTCTTTTCTATAACCTAAGGGATCTTCTACAGAGATCAGGTTTCCATACTCATTGTCATATTCAAATGTATATTCAGAGTAGTCATATTCGTTGTAATAATTTTTTAAACTATTAAGATTACCAGTACCGTCGTAGGTTCCTTCTCTTTTTCTTATAATTTCACCGGTCGAATCTTTTACTGTCAGACTTGTTGGAAGGCTCATTAAATAGTTGCTGTCATGAGCATCTGAATAAACTATATTCAATGTTATATCATCATATGGATCAGAGTAGATTCCTGTATCTTCCATTTGTATCACATTTCCTAAGTTGTCATAAAAGTATTGTTTTTCTGTTTGTATAAAATCAGAATCTGATACATCATATGTTCTGCTTATTTCCGTAGAAAGATATGGATACTTTACGTCTCCGTCAGTATAGGTTCCAATACTTCTCAGGCTGTAGTTGTTTTGCTGTTCCAGGTATGACGAACCGTTTTCATCTTCTACCATAGTGGAAGAAACAAGTCCTTTTGTATAGTAATTATCATTGTTATAGTTAGTGGTTGTAAGTGAACCGTCTTCTTTTGTTACTGATACTTCATGAAAGCCGAAGAACTTTCGCATCGATCTGTCATAATATCCATCTTTATAGT
>JAJRQE010000282.1 GCA_024280415.1 Spirochaetota bacterium
CATGCATTTGAGATAGCGGATATTGCTCTTTCGTCCGAAAGTGCTCTTAAATTCGGTGAACACTGTTCAGCATTTATTAATTCGGATATACGAAAGGCAATCCAGCAGGGCGCAACAAGGGAAAGCATTACAGGGGGGATTGTAACCTCAATTGTATCAAACTATCTTAACAGGGTTGTGGGAAACAGAACTCTTGGTAAAAAAATATTCCTCCAGGGAGGTGTTGCAAAAAACAGAGCGGTTCCCCTTGCTTTCGCCCTATTGCTGGATAAACAGATTCTTGTACCACCCTCACCTGAACTAATGGGAGCCTTCGGAGTAGGACTCCTGGCAAAAGAAAAGTTCAGTACAGGTCTTCTTGAAAAATCCAGCTTTAATCTGGATCGTCTCATTTCCCAGGAGATTGTATATGAAAGAGTTTTTACCTGCAAATCCTGTGAAAATAACTGTCCCATACAGGTTCTTAATGTTAATAATCACAAATATATGTTTGGAGGAAGATGCAGTAAGTATACAAATACAAAGAGTAATGCAGACCCCACTCTGGAAGTATTTGATTATGTTAAGAAAAGATCTGATCTCCTGTTTGTTGAATGTGCACCCAAAGAGAGGGACTTTTTACTTAAATACGATTTTACTGTGGGAATTCCCAGAGCATTCTCTGTTCACACAATGTATCCTCTCTACTCATGGTTTTTCCATGCCCTCGGAATAAAAACGATACTTTCCGATACTATAGCCCATGAAGGTGTTGCAAGGGTCGAGAGTTCATACTGCTATCCGGCTGAAATCGCACATGGAGCAGTACAGGATATCTGGAATAAGGGATGTGATTATATATTCATTCCCCACTTCAGAGATATGGACAGCTACGAAAAAGATGTGCATGCAAACTTCTGCCCCATAACCCAGGCCCTTCCCTACTACATAAAAAAAGCCTTCCCGGATATTCCGGAAGAAAAAATCCTGGCACTGGTAGTTTCCTTTAAATTCGGGAAAGCCAAGGCGATGGAGTATTTTATTCAGATGGGCGGACAAATGAATATTCCACAGGAGGAAATTGAAGCTGCATTCAATATTGCTTTTGAAAAACAAAATGAATATTTTCAAAAAGCATCAGATATGGGAAAAGCAGCACTCGAAGAAGCCCGAAAGGCGGAAAGACCTGTTATTGCCCTGTTGGGACGTCCATACAATGCATTTACTAAAGAAGCAAATATGGGAATACCGAGAAAATTCACCAGCAGAGGTTATTCGGTTATTCCATATGACATCCTTCCATTCGAAGGGAATGAAATAGATGACAATATGTATTGGTACTATGGTCAGCAGGATATGAAAACGGCTACCATGCTGAAAAAAGAACCCAATATCTACGTTACCTGGATTACTAATTTTTCATGTGCCCCTGATTCATTCATGCTTCACTATGTTAAATGGATTATGGGTACAAAACCCTTTCTTATTCTGGAATTTGATTCTCATTCGGCAGATGCAGGTATTGACACCAGAGTAGAAGCATTTCTGGATATTATTGCCGGATACCGTTCCAAAAAAGATGAACTGGATGAAACCCGTTATGACAATGGACTCAGATTCATCAATAATGGCAGTGATGAAATTCATATTTTTGATACTCTAAATAATAAAAAAATTGAAGTAAAAAATAATCCCAGGGTAAAACTCCTCCTCTCAAATATGGGGGATCTCTCTGCTCAGATGATGGCAGCAGCAATAAACGCAATTGGATACCAGGCCGAAGCCCTGGCTGTTGCAGACAGAGAAACTCTTCATATTGCACGAAGTCACACTTCGGGTAAAGAATGCGTACCTTCCCACCTGGTACTTGGTAGTGCTCTAAAATACTTTGCTTCGGAAAAATATCGTAAAGATGAGATATACCTCCTGTTTGTCCCTATAACCACAGGCCCCTGCAGAACCGGACAGTACTTTGTATTCTATGAAAATCTGTTCAGAGATCTGGGCCTGGAAAATGTAGTTGTGTTTACCCTGAGTGCTGATAATTCCTACACTGAGCTGGGATCCGGTTTCTCGAAAACACTATGGAGAAGTGCCGTCATAGCAGATTATATGAAGGATATCCAGAATTCTCTCAGAGCATGTGCACTGGAGCCGGAAGCAGCAATGAAAGAGTATAAAATTCTTTGGCAGCAGCTGCTGGGAGAAGCTGAAAACGGGTTCAGGAGTACAAAACCCGCATTGAAAAAAATTGCCGCAGGAATAAGCAAAATTCCCCTGAAGCAAAAAATGGCGGATACCCCCAAGATACTTATTGTTGGGGAAATATACGTCCGGCGGGATGATTTTGCAGTAGATGATCTGGTTGACCTGTTCAGTAGAAAGGGAATAATTGCTAAGGTATCCGGTGTAGGTGAATGGATCCACTATCTTGATTTTGTCAGAAAATATGACCTGACAAAACGGTTAAAACTGCTTTCCCCATGGAAAAGACCCTTCTCCAAAGAGTTTAGGCAGCTTATTGTCCTCAAAATTGAGAAAGCATGGAAACACAGGGTTGAAAAAATGGTGAAGGATGGACTTAAAGAGGCAAATCTTATACCTGCAACCCCTCATAATATGGATATTATTATGAATAATACTTCCAGCCATTTTGTGAGCCATGAGCTTAATTCAGAAATTGCTGTTTCTACAGGTGTTGCCGCAACTGCCATGGAACATGGATATTCAGGTGTAGTAAATATTGCTCCATTCGCCTGCCTGATTGGACGTGTAATCGAAGGACTGTATACTCCCTGGGCAAGAGACAGGAAATATCCAATTATCTCTGTAGAAATTGATGGGAATCAATTACCTCCAAACCTTATAAGTAAACTAAATATCTTTATGGTGAATGTTTTAAGATTTAAGGATAATCCTGGTATTTCGGAACTGATCGAAGGACTGGATACAGAACCTCTGGAAAAGGAAAAAGCAGAGAAAATTTCACAGAGATAAGCTGGAAGGGTAAAAAGAGGACTAAATAATATAGGGTATTTTTAAATTTACACTCTTGTACACTACGAATGTTTCGTAGTCTTTAATCTTTGTTACTTTCGACAATTCTCCATCCAGAAATTCGGACAAGCCGTACCCCTGTTCTTCACTCAGAAGAACATACATAAAACAGTCATACCTCCCATTGGTTATACTTGTAGAGACTACACCTTTCAGAGAACTTAATTCCAAAGCCTTCTCCTTCAACTCAACTGTATCCAATTTTAGAGCCACAATGATTATCTGATGTCCGGGGAGAGCTCCAGGATCAATCAATCCTGTAATCTGCAGCACATTTTCGGAGATTAGTTTGTTAACTCTGGAGCGTACAGTATTTTCTGTAAGGGAGAGTTCATCTGCCATCACACTGTAAGACTTCCGACCCTCTCTGAGTAGTTTAATAATTGCTAAGTTTGTATCATCAATCTTTACCAATATATGGCTCCTGTACTTCCTGTTTAACATCAAAGCTTATATCTTTCTAATCCATTTGTCAAATACGGGTTTTTAAGTTCAGATACGGGTGCACGACAAATTTGTTAATTTCTGTTAAATCCTCCCTAAGGGACTATACAGAGTTATTATTCTACACAAATTTCAAATACCTGTACTTAAAATACTTAATACACCGATCTAACGGAATTCCACAGAAACCTCCGGACTATCAGCCTGAATAACAGCTGCATCAATTGAACTGTATGTATAAAGGAGACTGCCGCCCTTTATACTCTTAATTTCCTTTCCGTTAAATCTTAGCCGAAAAATTAAACCAGGCATACTGCTGTTAACAACAAGATCTCCATTGATAAACCGGAAATCCACACCTGTATCATCAAACAACATCATTGCCCTGTACCCATCGTAGGCATTCACAGGACGGAGCCAGGGATAATTTGACCGTATAAAGGATAACATTGTATTAAATTCATCTTTTAACTCGTCCCAGCTCATTCCTTTACTTCTGTAGGGATCAAAAACATCGTCCCCGTGAATAAAATGGCTCCATAACCCCGGCCCCAGAATACCGGAAACAATACCGGATTTGTTTTCCGGATTAAAAATATATCCGGAAGTCATTCGGGGCATCATGTATATATCGGGAAAGTCAGGATGAAGTCCGTAATCATAGGTATCACCCTCCCCCTCTCCTGCCCTCAGGGTGGAAATAGATTTTATTGTGGGAAAAACCTTATGAAGAACCTCAATACCATCAGCTGAAATAATATTATGGGGAGCAACATATGTACGGGGAAGGCTGTACTCCCCAAGAAGGCGAATCCACTCATTTTTGGCATGGGTAAACCCCACCTCCATCTCCTCTTTCGAAGACCATACAAAGGCGTTTATTTTAGACTTCTGAAGAGTTGGCGAAACATGGTTATACCCATGCAGACCAAGTTCAATCCCTGAATCCAGTTCTTCATAGGCTATTTTTGTCGGCACATTTCCCTTTGCCACGAAGAATTCCCCTGTTTCAAAAGGAGGCCTGGTGGTGCCGTTGTAATTAAATATTGCATAACTGGTAAAGGGCTGGTTCCATCCTTCAAGAAAACTCTTTATATCTTCCACCAGACATTCTTATAAAAATCCGTATCTATGGTTGTTATAGGTTTTTTTACTATATTGTACATAGGAAGGGGCCAGTCATCCAGGTACATAATACTCAGTGCCGGAGTAGCAGCAACACCTACAGGCTGAATATATAAAAAGGACTCGAGGATATGGCCAATATATTCTCCATAGATAAAATTATCCCAGTTCCATACAAGAACCTTTCCATTCCCTACTTTTGACTGCCACAGAAGAGGAACTCTTCTACTGTAATCGGTTGCCAGAATTTCTGCATCATCCCCAGGAATACCCCATCCTGGAGTCCACTCAACAGTTCTGTCATCCAGTGTAATATTTTCGCCGGTAAAGAATCCGCCTTTTACTCTGTACCCTGTTGCTCCCCGGATTTCCCGTCTCTGTTCTTTTATACCCAGATATGGTGCAATCTTATCAAATCTCCCATCCATCAGAGATACCAGACTCCCTCCCTTTGAAAGATATTCTTCCAGCATAGAAGGATCCAGCCCATTATCAGAGGAGAGAATCAGCCCTACGGCAGTAAAGGGATTTAGATCCATTGGAACCATACCCCTAAAATCTCTTGTTGAAATTACCTTATACTTTATTTTTGAACGGCCAAGAACGCTCTCTGTAAACTCAAGGATCTGAAGTGCTTTTTCATTATTTGTTTCTGTCAAAACCGCAATTTTTACTTCTGACGGAGGGGGAAACAGTACTTCTTCAATGAACTTTTCAAGATTCAGCAGCATTTTAACCTTACCGTTTTCCACCCGATATATATACCTGCTTAATGCAAACCCTCCATTTCGGTTTGTAACAATCACAGGACTCGCTTCATAACTCTTATCTTCTCTGTTAATTGATAACCATACCTTCAACTTGCGATCCGATGGAATAAAGTGATAAAAAAATGCCGAAATCCCAATATTCTGAGTACCCTGAAATTCAACCATTTCAGAATCTTTATAAGTAATATTCAGTAAACTCCCATCCTGAGTCCAGTCACCGTTGTACATAATTCCCAGCCGTGCAAGTGTTGAATTCAGCCTCAGAGGCTGCATATAATCCCCTGTCCCTCTGTCCTGGTAAGCACCAAAGTTATCTATGACAATAACCTTTTTACCCTTTTCAAACATCCCGTCCAGAAAATCCAGATACTTTTCAGCATTTCTCATGGAGGGTCCCCTGTACCAGGAAATTACTGCCCGGGAGTATTTGGTTATACTCTCTCCCGGAAGACCTCGGTCAATATCCCAGTAAACAATTTTGAATCCCATACTGGAGAGAGGTTTTGAGAGATAAGAATATATCTCGTTCTCGGTTTTAGTCTGCCCTTCGGAAGATTTATAAAGGGCAAGTACAGACTTCTGGTAGACAGAGCTCTCTGAGTAAACTGCGGAACCGAGAACCAGAAACAAAATTAAAGCAATTAAAAAACTTTTCATAATTTTATCCTATCCTATAACGAAAGAAGATCGGGAAGATTGGCCCGTCCGCCGAATGCAAAAGTAAGGGACCAGTAATTCAAAGGATCACTAACTGGTATTTCCTGATTTTTAAAGGTAGTTGAGATATGAAAATACCCGGAAAACTCTTTCCGCTCAAATTCAAGCAGATTCCCGATCTCAAATGAAGCTCCTGAGCTTTCCCCGTCTTTATAATATCCTGCGGTAAACCTGACTCTGTTCTTGAGAAAACTCTCCTTTCCCATTTTAAAGGAGGTAAAGAGTTCAACTCCTCCACCAGCAGCAAGAACCCTGTCAGGACTCCAGTAGGAACTGCTGATGCTTGTTGAATCCTCATAGGAAAAATTACCCTTAAGGTCAAGA
>JAJRQE010000283.1 GCA_024280415.1 Spirochaetota bacterium
CGTGGTAAGAAAGATAGATTTAATGATGCAAATCTTCCAAAGAAAGAAATATTTATGTATCCTCTTGAGAAGAATTTCCGTTCTATGCTGTGCTAAACTAAATCACCATAGATTCAGTAGGGTTTCCCGAATGCTTACTTTTCAGTCATTATTAACCTTCCTATTGTATATATTTATTTGAAATACCCTGTATTGCCGAAAAACAAGAATCCCACTCTATATCATTAGGCATCTCCCATTGAGTGGGACATTTTACATCAAGTCCATTTATACAGGAACTTGAAAGGCCGATTTGTTTGATAAAGTTAATAGCTTTCAGTTCATGATTCTTGGTATGATATTGAGGTAAATGGGGCATATAAATCCATTCCTGCTTTTTTACTCCAATCTGAGGTAATAAACCTTGATAAAGTGTTTGCACATTTTTTCCAACCATAAGAATCGAAGGAGCACCTAAGGTGTTAATAATACCTAAAACATGCATTATTTGGGATGAAAGTATGGATAGGCGAACATTTGTGTCTTTTATATGATTAACTGCAAAAAATGACGCATCAAGCAACCAAATGCCAGAACATCTCATACATGATAGAAGTTCCCATTTGTTTTTGATTCTTGAAGAAAAATAAGGATTTGTTTTATTAGAAACCATGTTGGGATATGATGTTAGGGCTTTCATTAGATTCCAAAACCCAGTTGTTCTTCCCCCGCATTTATTACAGGGTACAGTTAAGAGTGCCTTCTGTTCTCCGTATCCCAAGCAATAGAAAAACTTATTAAAATCCTTGTAATAGGAACTAGGAATGGGACTAACATGAGGATTATTAAGAGGAACTGCACAACAATTTTCAGTGAAGACATGAGATTCTGCTAAAACAATTAGTCTAACCTTGGGAGGCAGAAAGTACTGCCGGTAATTCCAAACAGCTAATGCGATATTTGAACCTTCCATTATTTGTTTTGGATGATTTCTCTTAATTATGTTATCTATATTGCTGATAGCTGATTTATGATCCACTGAAGACTAGCTCCTAAAAAACTTTCTGTATTTATTGTTACTGTTTCGTATTAAAAAGTCAAAGGTTTTTTTATTTTTTCCCCATTTCTTATATTTTCGGTATAACGAGGATGTAGAAAAACCCCATTTTTCAATACATTTATTTCTTTCCAATTCTACTCCAGTATTTATACCAAAACAACTATTAAATTTTTATAATAAGGGATAAAAACATTTCACCTGCTGCTTTAAGCTTCTTCCCTTTATCCTATAAGGTTCCATATCTCTGAATCTTCACGATGTTATGAACAATGCAGTATAGCAGCCACTGATTATTCACTTTCTTTTTGCTTCTTAAAGTAAACCGATCCAGGTGAAGTGTTCCTCTTAAATGGCCAAAGACCGGCTCAACAGTTCCCATTCTCTTACTGTAAATACTTCGCCCTTCCGATGTATCAAATCTTCTTATCATCTTTGCTGTAAAGGATTCTTTACCTTCCAGTTTAGTCAAATCCAGTTTTGCTACCTGCCTAGCTTTTGTATTTTTCTTACGAATACATTTTGATCGCAATGTACAGTTTTTGCAATTCTTAATATGACCCATATAGGAGATGCCTTTGTACTTTCCTGCTTGAAAATTTTTACATTTCATCCACATTGGGAATCCTGCAGGACAGATCAATTTTCCTGTTAATTCATTAAAAACAAAATCATCTGCGGTGAAATAATTCTTACCTTTTTTTGGTTTCCAGTTTACTACTTTCTTTTTATATCTTCCTGCATCTTTAAATCTTACATCTCTTTTTCGAAACTTATTATCTGCTATGAACGCTGTTATTCCATCAGCGTCAATTTGTTTCATATTTTTTTCATTATGAAATCCGCTATCTGCAGTAATTACCACTTCTTCATATATTGCATCTGAGACTTCTGCTTCCCTGCAGTTTTTCTCTACGCCTTCCAAAATCTCAGGCAAATGGCTTGATTCATTACTATCTCCAAAGACTTCTGCCCACACTACAACCTGATTTTTATCATCTACTGCTGCAATTCCGTTATAACCTTGTATTACTCCATGGCCTGTAGACATCTTTGCACTTTCATTATCGATAATATTACTCTTTATTGGTTTCCCCTGTGTTCCAATTTTATCTTCATTTTCATCCAACCATTTATATATCTTATCTGCTCTGGCTTTTAACTTTTTTATTGATTCCTTTTCTTTTGCTTCCTGACTCTTATTATATTTATTCTTGTCTGCTTCTTTATGTTTTTTACAAGATAGGAACAAGCCTTTTCTATTTTCCCAGCTTTTTCCAGTAATTCTTTTTTTGTTCCACTCCACTCCTTTGAGCAGTTGGATGATATCTTGCAGCCATCTATGGCAAACATATTCTTGCCGATTATGTTTTGGGTATAACAGACAGAAAGAATTCTGGTAAACAGATCTATTATTTCTTTGGAATTCGTAGAGATAAAGTCTGCAATTGTTGTGTAATGGGGAGATGTGTCTGCTGATAAGGCCATGCAAATTACATTCTCAACACAAAGCCTGGCAATTGTTCGACTGGTAATAATGCTCCGGCTGTAAGCAAAGAGAATTATTTTTAACAGTATTGCTGGGTCATAAGCAGGTGCTCCAGTCTCATCATTATGTACCCGATCGTAAAATAAACTTAGATCTATTTTCTCATCTATTAGATTATGTAATGTGTATTCAAAAATTCCGGGAAGTATCTGTTTATTGAAATTTATTGGTAGAAAAACGGTCTGTTCATAAGAATAATCTTTAAATCTTCCCATTTTTATCCCTCCAGGTCCCACTAGAATTTTATCATGGGAATTCCCGAAAAGATAGTTAAATTTACACTTTTTCTTTGCCTCAACGTTGAGCTGAATTGCTTCGCAGTAACCCGGAACACAATTTCTAATTCATAGTTTCAATTCTAACCATAAAAAATATCGAAGTCTATTCCAGCGATTTGTTACATTTTTCTCATTTTATTCTGCTTCTGAATATTCATTTATTCTTTTTGAATCATCTTTTGATATTTGTACGAAACACCATCATCAGAATATTTAACTTCTCCAATTTTAATATACCCTCTATTCTTATAAAAAATATGGTTATCCTTCCTGAAGTCTGACGCTTCTAATTCAAGAATTTTTAAATCATCAAACATATTTTCTATAAATTGCAAGGCCATGCTTCCAATACCATTACCCTGATAAGAAGTATCTATAAACAACCTAACAATTTCATAGAGACCGTTACCAAGAGGTAGTATATAAAAACCACCAATTATTGAATCTCCTTCAAGAATTTTATTATAGATATGACTGTTCATTATCTGTATTTGATAATCTACTGAATCGTAGCCAGGAGGACCTTCCCCACATATATCAAAATCTACTAAAAAAGCTCTTTTTTGTATTTCTACCAGTATATTTGCATCTGTTTCTAATGCTTTCTCAAACTTTATCATATAAATTTATTTTATCCACCATCCAGACAAATTCCATATATTTTCTCTTGCTTCGGTCTGGGTTTTCCTATTTCCATTGCATTGTCAATTTTCTGTGATTCTGTGCACAATCATCTAAATACATATCTATCAGATTCTGATACGGCATCCCACTTTCCTTAGATAACTCTTTAAAATACTCAATTGTGTTGATTGCTATCCGTATGGTTATCTGTTTTTTCAATCTCTTTGCATAGGGATTTTTTCTTGATTTCATTTTCGATAGATCATATTCTTCTTTCATTTCATCACCCCTTATAGAATTTTAGCTCATTTTTTGTAGCTTTCCTTGCAGAAATTATTCTTATTTTAGATTCATTTTCCCGGATACAGTGACAAACCATAATTATTCTAAAATTAGAACTCCTGCGTAATAGTAAAAATCGATCCTCATCATCTGAATGTTTATCATCAAAGAATTCTACTGCGTTCTCATCATAAAACACAGATTGTGCCTCCTTAAATGACACTCCATGTTTTTCTTCATTTTTTATATTTTTTGTTTATCCTATTCAAATGATATGTATACCATAATTATTATTTAATTATACTATTGCTTTTTCTTATTGTCAATTTTTTTAGACTTTTTCACTTATCTGGCCATTAGAATTATAATTCAGCACAAATAATCTACCATCGGAGATTAAAAACAGTTGTCAGAGAAGTACTATTTATAAATTCAAGATTCGCAACTGCACACAGACTCCAGAGTCAAATTCCACCACTGGGGTTTCTTGAATTTACAACTTTATGCCGTTTTTAGCTGTTTCTGTTAGCGTTATTCACTGATGTCCCCAGAAAAAAGGTAACGCCCAAATGACCAGCGCCCTCGCAGGAGCTTGCGACGAGAAGGCTGTTCCCAGCCCAAGCATAATGCCAAACCCTACCTGGCTAGATGGCCAAACCTCGCCAGATATGGTATGAAAAAAATCGCCTGAAATAGTTTCCAAGCGATAATCTATGATACCCATATTTTTAATATAACTTTCCAGTA
>JAJRQE010000284.1 GCA_024280415.1 Spirochaetota bacterium
ATCTTGTAGATGAATATAATGCAAACATAGACCTTTTTGATGCAAAGGGTGTCTATGTTCTTAATAAAAGAGTATCCGGAGTAAATTCTCTGGGAACATCGACCAACCCTTCTATAACTATTCCCTTTAACGAAACAATAACTGAAAATATTATTGATGGAGCTTCAAACGGAGCTATAAATCTTTTAATAAGTCCTAATAGTTTGTTTGGGACAGCTTTGGGATTACTAAGTCATATAACATTTAATCCGGTTACAGCTCTATCGGGTACTTTTCGTGGTATAAGCTACGATTCATCAGGTAAATACTATTTATCCAGCTCTTCCGGTCAGATTTACGGTTCGGTAGATAATGGTACTTCCTGGGTTTTAATTTCACAGATTTCCGGGAATGTACCTGTTTCAGGAAGTCTTGATGTTGTTACCCTAAACTCAAAAGAGTATCTTATTATTGGTACCGGAAATGCTTACTTTGAAATGAATATTACCGATAGTGGGTCTATTGTACCACCTACAGAAACAATTAGTATAACAGATTTTTCTGCCACCTACCCGGATCTCGCGAATGAACTTATATTTCAGGTATATCAATCTGCTGACGGTATAACAAACAACTATTTTTACCTTGCTACAAGCAAAGGATTATGGAAACGTCTTTCCGATGGAACTTTTCAAAGACAGTAATAAATAACAGGCAACTGATCAAGTTGCTCTGTTATTTATTTTATTAATTAATCTTTTTGGAATAATTATCTTCAGGTATATCAAGAAATTTACTATAATTATTAAGTTCACCCGGAGTTTTAATAATACTGCCGTTGTGGTTTAGAATAAAATCCCAGCCGTAAATATTATTACCATTTATAATAACAGAATCTTTACCACCAGTAATAGAAATAGCTGCCTGGTTATCAGAAGAGATCCAGCTCTTATTATTAGAAACAACAGTGTTGTTTATTAATTCTGTACTAAGAGAATCTTTAAAATAAAATGATGAAAATAAGGTATTACCACCACCTAAAATAATTCTATTATTATTAAAAACAGAAACAGACTTTATAAATTCAAAACCTTTAAAAATATCTACTGATACAGTTTCAACATTATTATTTTGAAAATCAATTATAGATGAATCACTCTTCATTAAATATACAAATTCATCTGTAGATCCTGTAATTAGGGATGAATCATATATTTCAAAAGTAGAATTTAAGCTTCTTCCAAAAGAGATACCTGTTTTAGCATTCAAATTGAATTTAGAATTATTAATTTTAACCTGGGAATTATCCAAATCAAAAACTGACAGAATACGACTTTGATTATCTGTTTCCAAATTAAATTTTGATATAAATAATTTACTATTATCCAATAAGAAAATATCTGTAATAATCAATGAAGTACTATTAGTAAATGTAGTTTCAGATACATTTATTTTACTGCCAGAAGAAACAATGAAAGAAATCCTACCTCCGTCTGAAGGAGTGACAGTACTATTATTTATCTCCAGATTTGAATCTACTATATCAAAAATATTCAAACTATTTACATTTCCGGTACCTATAATTCTCGAATTTGTAAATGTAATATTCCCATTTTTAACAGTAAAAAGATTTCCGTTTGCAATTGGTCCAAAATGAATAACTGAATCTCTAAAACTAAGAAAACCTGAGTTAACAGAAACTGTGACAGGAACAGAATTGTTCGCATGAAACAAATTTATCTTAACAAGATCCAAAATGCCCCCGGTTACTTTAATAATAGGAGCTTTTAAATTAATATTTGTAAGAGTAAGATTCTCCAAAACAACTTTTCCAGCGAGTACATTTACCAGAGAATTTTTTCCGGAATTTCTTCCAGGAATATTTAAAAGAGTTATACCATTACCGACAACCCATTCTGCTGGTTTGTATCCCCCAATAATAGTTAATGTTTTTTCGATATTTAAAGTATTTTTTAATAAATATTCACCTTCGGCAATATTTATTATACTGCGTTGAGAATCACCGGCAAAAACGATAGCCTTATCCAATGTCTTAAAAGGATTATCCCGTGTACCATCATTACCATCACTACCTTTTGACGATACAAAAACATTAGCTTTGTCAATTGTGAACTGTAAAAGTTTAGTAATACTTCTGTTGCCTGCAGAATCTTTGGAATAGAGTTCTATATTAAATAAAACAGATTTCCCCTGAATTACATTAAAACTAAGAGGTTCAGTGTATTTTTCAAATTCAATCCCAGGGAGATCTCCGGAATCTGAGGATAACCTGTAAAATATAGAACTATCTGATTTCAATTCAACTGTACGATTATCTGTAAAAAAATCATTATTTGAAACTCCAGTAATTGTTGGAGCTTCCGGCATAGTTTTATCAATTACAAAACTAACTGTGTTATCATATTTTTCCAAAACTGGGATATTATCTGAAAATTCCTTCACATTTAAAGTAATTTTAACTGTTTCTCCCTTACCTGCATCAAATAAAATAGGTTCAGTTAATTCAGGAGAAAAGACATTCACAGCTTTTGGAATATCATCACCAAGAGCTACCTCATAACGAATTACACGCGATTCATTTGATTTCCATACAACTCTTCCAGTATTATATATCTTATTATTATTCACACCCGTAATAAGTTTCCCTGAACTTGTAATTTTATCAATACGATGTTGTGCAACAGAACTTTTCGAGCCTCCAGAAGATTCTGAGAAATAGAAAATATCAAGATAATTTTGATCTCTTAACCCGACATATACAGGATCGGTAATCTTTAAAAATTCCCCATCACCGATTTTCATAAAAATAGTGTTTCCTGGACTACTAGGAAAGGAAATTAAATATTTTGAAGAATTTATCTGACTTACGCTGATTTCCGGAACACTTAGATATTCATTATCTGTAAGTATTTTTTTAAAGATTATTTCATTTGATAAATTTCCGGATGAATCAATAGTCCTTGCTTTTATAAAAACCGATTTTAATTTTTCTTTTTCCAATTGAATTGGAAGATCATACAGAGGAGATTCTCTATCTGGGTCAGGTGGATAAGTTCCATCAAAAGATATCTCATATTTAATATCATCCATATCTGGAGATAACATTCTTATATTTGTAAATAAGACTGAAGAGTTGTCAATCTTAACTTCCGGAGGCAAAGGAGGTAATTTATCGATAGTAAATTTAATTATATCTTTTCCAATAATTGCATTACCTGCTTCATCAATAGCTAATGAAGCCAGTTGGTATTTCTTTTCAACTTTACTATCCAATTTTATAATATAATCATTATCCAGGAGAATACCATTGGATTCAAAGTTGGAAACTGTAAGATCCTCGGGTTCTATAATATCCTTTATCAAGACCCAGAGGTAATCTCCTTCTTCATTTTTAGGTATTGTAATGTTGCTGTTATAGACAGCTCCATCTCTTATAGAGCGTATCACAGGTGCCCTGGGACTGATCCGATCAATTCTGAACGAAATTATTTCGATTTTTGATTCCATTTCACTGCCCGGATAAGATGCTAACAATTTAACAGTATAATCTCGTGTTTCATTTACAGGGCAATCAAAAAACAGATATTCTTCTAAAGTTTCTGAAGTTTCCGGACTGGGATTATCCGGAATAGAAGAATCAATAGTTAAGGTATAAAATATTTTTATATCTTCTGCAGTATGAAACCTAAGGCTTCTGGGACTATTGTACAGCCCTCCATTCTTAACACCGCTATAGGAAGGAATAACTGGAACCCGATTATCTAAAATTATTTTGTTAAAAGTTGATACACTACTTTTATTACCAAAATAATCAATTGAAAAAGCCGATATTTTAATATTTATATAGTCTTTATCATCCGTTGAAATTACAACCGGAGAATTATAAACAGTGTAATCCTGGGAATTGGAAAAATTATTTTCACTTATTTTATACCAGATAGTTTTTTCACCAATTATAGTAATTTTATTCTCTGAGATTTGTATTTCCGGAGGCAAGGGAGGTATTGTATCGGTTTTATTTATATCCATTTTTGTTATTTCAGAAATATTTCCTGCCTGATTAACATAAGCAGCACTTATTTTTATATCATAGACACTACCATTTGGAACTTTTATCTTCATACTTTCTGATCCTGTAAAAGAGGAAAGTTCCGGCTCCGAAGGTTCGGTACCGTCATATGTAATGTTAAATATTATTCTATTTCCAGAATTATTTTTAAATACAATCTCTACTTCGGACGGAGTTTTACTTATTATTTCCAGTATAGGTTTTTCCGGCTTTGTAATATCAAATGTAATTAATTTTGATGCTATTGGACTTATTGATTTATCATTAAAATATGCGACTGACTTTATAAGAAGTGAACCACTGGTTCTGTTTTGGGGAATCTCCATTTTAAAGGGACGTCGATAGTAGGAAGAATATCTGTCCGGTGTGGATCCATCCAGAGTATAATATATATCAGCACCGGAAACACCTAAAATACGAACTTCCGTTACGGCTGATATTGGCATTCTTGAGGATACAGAAATAACAGGTGCAGCAGGAACCCTCTTGTCAAGGGCATAGAAATATCTATACTCACCTTCTTCATCTAATTGGGAAATACGCAAGTGTTTATATTTGACTACCTCGGGTATAGGTATAATACTTAGGAGATCCGGTAATCTAAGATCTATGGAATCAACAGGTCTCTCTTCCAGTGTAAACCTTAATCCAGCAGTGTTAAATTTAAGATTTAATTCTTCACTGTACACTCCGCTTGGTTTGTTAACAATTATATCTTTGGTATTGATTATAGAAAAATTTATTTCTTTTTTTAAGATAGTGGATGAATTATAAGGCATTGCGGCAATATTAAGTTTATAATTTCCAACAGCTGTAACTAAAACTGGTTTAATATAGCTTGTACCCCTGGTAACAGGATCAATATCGTTAAAAGAATACCGTATCCACTTATATCCTGAACTATCAATGTAAATCAATTGGCTATTGAGAAATTCCCCTTCAACAGGACTTAAGACAAACAAAGACTCCGGTACTTCAACAATCGGAAGCATTGTAAAGCTTTGAACTTTCACAATGCTCCTGTTACCGGCAGTATCTTCTGAATAGCTTTTAATATATTCTGTTTTTAACTTATCTGCCTGTTCTACAGCTATCTCTTCTCCATTCCAGAGTTTATACTTTCTTTCAATATCTGAACCCAATTCATAATAAATATTACTATTCTTATCTATGAATTTTAGATTAAGAGGCTGATCGTAAAGACCCTCTGTATAATTAAGTACAGGAGGCTCTGGTACATTTTTGTCGATTGTATAAGTGAGAGTTAGGGACTGCACTATTTCAAAGTCATCCCTTGCTGATACTTTGATCGTATACTCTCTTGATTCCCCATTTGCAGCACTTAAACTTATGGGAAATATATATTTTACATTTTTTTTATCCAGACTGTCATTAAAACTGTAGTATAGTTCAAAATCTTTGACAGTTGCAAAGGAGAGTTCAATATTAGAATTATAACTACCAGGCTTAATATTTGGAATTATAAGATTATTTAAATTTTCCAAAGAGAAGCCAAGACTTGAGATTAGTAACAAATGAAGAACAAGTAATTTAAATCTCATAACATCTGATTTTTTATTATCTCAATAAGTCCGGGACTATCTTTATAACAATCTCTTAATTCATCCTCAGACAAACCTATTAATTCATGACTCATGTAATGAATCCAGACATCATCTTCTGGTTTAAGAATAATATGTGTTCTACATGTATAATCCGGTTTAAGGGGTAGTTTATCATTTTTATAGCGGATATCTTTATAATCATGAACTGCGATTTTGAGATCCTTTCTTGGAATTCCATGATTTATTATTACTTCTCCCAGATGATTTATAGTTCTGCCTGAATCGTATATATCATCTACTAAAAGAACTTTATCACCGTTTCTCAAGTATTCAGGATTATATGTCCATCCATCTATCATTACAGCTGACTGTTCATTGATATTTGTATAGGATCGTGCAACGACGGCAGCATAAAAAACCGGTCTTTCGCTACCCTTTACCAATTTAAAATATTCACTAAAAATATTTCCAAGGTAAGCACCACCCCTAAGTAATACATAAATGACATCAGGTATAAATCCGTCAGAATGTATTTGGTTTGCCAATTTTAATGCATTGTCTCTAACCGTATTATAAGTTATAAAATCTTTTATCATCTCTTTTCCTTTCTTTGTTCTAATATCGGTAAAAGAAAATTAAAACATATATAAAAATTCTCATTAGAGGGTAAGAATCTCAGTATGATCCTCAAATACTGCAACTGTGTGTTCCCAATGGGCAGACAATTTTTTATCCATTGTTTGTACAGTCCATTCATCATCCAAAACTCTTACTTCATCCACACCTAAGTTTATCATAGGTTCAATGGCTAAAACCATCCCTTTTTTTATACGTGGATTTGGTCCTGAACCCACATAATTTGGTACCTGAGGCGATTCATGTATACTGAAGCCCACACCATGACCGCAAAAATCTCTTACGACACCATAATTCTCATTTTTTGCATGATTATAAACAGCCCGGGAGATATCATGTATGCGATTCCCTGTGACAGCCTGATCTATTGCTAAAAACAAGGCTTCTCTGGTTATCCTTATTAAGGTCTCAGCTTCCTTTGAAATTTTCCCGACAGGCAGAGTAACAGCTGCATCACTGAAATATCCTTTATAGTCGATACCAAGATCCAGACTTATAATATCTCCTGACTCTAACTTACGTTTTGAGGGGATTCCATGAATGACAGTTTCATTTACAGAAGTACATAGAGAGGCAGGATATCCCATATAATCAAAAAAAGCAGGTATACCACCCCTTTTCACTATAAAATCCCGTGCAAAACTATCTAATTCCAGGGTAGTAATACCCACTTCCACAAGCTTTTCAATAGCCTGATGTGTTTCTGCCAAAAATTGACATGATTCTCTTATTGCATTTATTTCATTTACAGATTTGAGTTTTATCATGAAAAGCTCCATTAACAAGTATCAACAATCACCTTAAAAGGAGATGGTTAGCAAGAAGTGCCAAATAGGCATAGGCATAGGATGCTGCTAAATTGATGTTTTGAATATTATCAGAAATAATATTAATTGCCAACTAAACAGATCTTTTTAATTTCTAATTTAATGTATATTCAGAATGTTACAGTTTCCAGTTTTTTAAGTAAAAGATGTGCTTTAAGATTATTTTTATCCTGATCCAAAGCATTTAAAATCTCCCTGTAAGAACTCTGATATTCCTTCATTTTAAACAGAAGTAATGCCAACTGTGTTCTTATACTAGCTTTTAATGTTATATTATCTATATCAGAAAGACTATTTTCGGCTTTTTGGTAATAATCTACTGCAGTATTGTAATCTGGCATATATTCAGATGTAAGTGCTATATTATAAAGTGTTTGCCATCTTGGTTTAAGTTGATAGGAAAGTTGAAAAGCTTTTACTGCAGATTCAAATTCACCCTTTTCAACAAATATCATTGCATTAAAAAAGGAGATCCACTCCTGACTCATACCTTTATCAATAACTGCTAATAATTTTTCAAGATAAGCAAACTGTCTGTTTTCAATTAGGTTCCAGGCAAGATAAGAAGCAGCCTGATTACTCGAAGGATTATCATTTACAAATGTTCTTAATGAAGTAACTAAATATTTAGTATTAGTAATACCCTTGAGTTCCTGTAAAATTATTTTCATTTCAGAATCATCAGGATTTGTTTTGAGGTATTTTTCAAGAAATGAAATTGCCTCATTTTTACTACCGTTTTCTTTGTAGTATTTTACGAGTTCGTAGAGTAAGAAACGGTTATCCGGATAAGTATTCAATGCATTTTTTATTAGAAAAATAATATCGAAATTCTTTTTATATAACTCAAGCCAAATATAATTATAATAAGCAATCCAGGTGTAGTCGGGATACAGCTTAACAAATGAACTATATCCATCCAAAGCAAGATCATATTGACCCATTCTTAAATAAATATCCAATTCAAAAAGTTGCATTTCCCGGAGATCAAAATTGTTGTCTATAAGATTGAGTAGTTTTAACGAAGCTTTATAGTCTCCTGAATCATAGAGCATAAGAAACTTTAACTGATTTATAATAGGAGTATTTAAATCTATATTTTTTACAGAATCCTGAGCCAAATCCAGTTTTCCCTGTTCCAGATAAAGAAGGGATTCATTAACCCTGAATATACTATTATTGGTAATTCCAAAAAGTTTTCGATAAATAACAGGATCTCTGGAAAAAGTAGCCTTGTAAAAGGGGGAATCACTTAGACTATCAGTACCAGATTTAATAATAGCTTCGAGGTATAAAGAATCCGGTATATTTAAAGATTCTATAACTTTGGAATACAGTCCTGCTGCTTTATTTTCATCTAACTTAAGGAGTGAATAAAAATATACAGCTGGAAATATTTTATCTTTAGGATACTTTTCAACAGCTATTTCTGAAATATCTTCAAGTAATTTAAAAGATCGAATATTGAAGAGTCTTTTTAATAATATCTTATACTCGGAATCCTGTAAATTTAAATTTTTTGCAGTTTTCAGCAGATCTTCAGCAGCAGAATAATCATCGGAAATTATTGATTTGTCAGCTTCCTCTATTATAGCAGAAAACTGACTTTTAGTTTTTAATGAAGAGATGTAATAGAATGAGAATATTAAAATAATAACTGCGGCTAATAAAACAATAAACAATAATAGTCCGCTTTTTAAACTCATGACCTGGTAGATTTATTTATTCCATCAAGAACACCATTAATAAAACGATAAGCTTCATCACTACCATAATCCTTAGCAATATCAATAGCCTCATTTATTGTTACTGTAGAAGGTATTTCCTTTTGGTAAAACAGAGAGTAAACACTTAGTCGAAGTATTGCCAGTTCTACTTTTACAATCCTGTCAAAGTCCCAGCTCTTTAACTGTTTTTTTATAATTCTATCAATTTCTTCCATATTCTCAAGGGTTCCGGCAATTAATAACTTTGCAAAAGTTAGTGTCTGCTCATCATAAGTGCTGATTCTTTCCGGATCCATCCAGTTAAACTGGATTAATTCTTCTACACTGGAATTATTAAAATCCCTGCTAAATAATGTTTGAAACGCCAGTATTCGTGCTTTTCTGCGTGAACTCATCTTATTCCTATTATAAAAAGATCCTTCAAAGAATTTTTTGCAAGATATCTTCCATGGAGTCGAATAGCCATTCCTTTATTAACTTTAAATGACTACATTAATAACTTAAGTAATTGGAAAATTTTACTTTTGTTGGAATTCCCCTAAAAGTAAATAATTTCTGCTTCCTCTCTTAACTCTGCATTGATCTCTTCAAGTGCTTTTTGCAAAACAAGCTGCTGCCGCTCCTGTAGTATACCCTCTTTTATATAGTCCTTAACCAGTATAGGGTTATCCGGGGTAACCGTATCATCAAGAGAAAGAAGTCTTGCCTCCCGTTTGTCGGTTATCTTAAGAATATGTAAACCAGATCGGGATTCCATTACATCAGAAATCTCGTTTTTTCCCAATTCAAACATATTATTAAAAAAATCTTCTCCAAGCTGAAGCTTGAGACTACGATTATCCCTGGCTACATAACCTATATCTCCGCCTCGATACTTAATACTTTCTTCTTCTGAGTATTTCAAAACAGCATCATCAAAACTTATCTTACCATTTTTTAATTCAGAATATGCAGTTTCCAGTTTTTCCTTTGCATTGCTTACAGTTGCTGCTTCTTTATTCAGAGTGGGAATGAATATCATACTAACCCGAATATACTCGGGATTAAGAAAAAGCTGAGCATTTTCCTTATACTTTAATTCAATTTCTCCAGGAGTCGGAACCTTAATATTTTGAAAAAGTGCCTTCTTATTCTGTGTAATATAACTCTGCTGCAGCAACTGCTCTCTTAAACTTTGTAAATAATTATCCCAGCTGGAAGCAGTTTGGCGAATTATTAATTGCTTAAACTGTTCGTCAGTAATATTCTGTCTCAGTTGAGTCTCTGCACTCTTTTTTTGAGCCTGTACTACACGCAAAACATCCTGATCCTGAACTTTTATTCCAGATTTTTCAGCTGCCTGAGCTATTAGTACTGAAGCAATCATAGATTCCAGCATCTCTTTCCGGGTTATGTTTTTCTGAGGAATACCACTGCTCAATAATTGTTTGTTGTACTGTTCTATCCGTGTATCAACTTCCTGTGCCGTAATAAGCTCAGGTTTAATAAGATTTACCGATACAAGAGGTTCTCCAAGAATATCACTAAACACCAATCCGGTAGTAATAATAAATAATAAAGTAAAAATTAATTTTTTCATCAAATGCTCCGTAAACTAATCAGGTTATATGCAGTTTTTTACCTATAATCTTTGCATCCTCAGGTGAATTGAGTATATCTGATCTCTTTAAATAGAGACCTTCATGCTCCATGGATTTCATAAGTTTACCCAAAAGTTTTTGAGACCGTATTCCAAAGGGCTTAATAAATGCATAAGCTCTTTTACCTCTGATCATGCCGGCATTGGAGAGGAACAATGATATTTTATCAGATATAGATGCACCAAAAAAAGATGGACTTTCATAACCAACTGCAATGTACCTGTATACTGTAAGTTTCTGATTAGGATTGGCAACTGCATCAATCAAGTCAACTTCATGTCCCTGTGAACGCATACCCTGGGCAAGTGCCTCTGATACTCCCAGAATACGTCCTGTATTGTTAGTATAAAAATAAACTATAGCCAGTCTCATTAATTCTCCAAAATATACTACTCGGAAACAGGAGTATCTCCTGTATTCAATGTATCATTCCACCATTCAGTACTTGTTTCCACAGTCTGGTTTCTTGCAGCACCAAGGACATCTCCCACTGCAGGCGTTCGGTTAATCCAGGCATTTCCCAGTGAACTTAAAATAAATATAGCTCCCAGAATTGAGGTTGTTTTAGTCAATATATTACCTGATCTTGATCCGAATGCAGCATTTCCACCACCTCCGAATATACCACCAAGGCCCTCTCCCTGATCGTCCTGCAGCATAACAATTATTATTAGAAGTAAGGCGCTGATTACAAATACAACTAAGAGTAATGTTCCAATTATTGCCATTTAATTTTATCTCCGATATTATAACTATTTATTATATTCCATTATAGGAATAAAAGTTTCCGCTTTAAGAGCAGCTCCACCTACAAGTGCTCCGTCAATATTTTCTTTAGCCATGAGTTCTTTAACATTTGAAGGTTTTACAGATCCGCCATACTGAATTATTAATTTCTCTGATACATTTTTACTATAAATAGCCTCAATTTTATTTCTAATAATTCTATGAATACTATCTGCATCTTCAGGTGTAGATGTTTTACCAGTTCCAATTGCCCAGACAGGTTCATAGGCCACAGTTATTGAATCCATATCAGAGTCTGAAACCCCTTCCAAACCGTTAATAATTTGATCAGTTACAACTTTTTCTGCCAGGCCATTCTCTCTTTCTTCAAGAGTTTCTCCAACACAGAATATAATATTTAAATTATGCTTCAATGCCAGTTTGATTTTAGTATTTATTATTTGATCAGATTCGCCGTAAATAGACCGTCTTTCAGAATGACCGAGTATTACAGTATCCACCCCTAAATCCCTAAGCATTAAAACAGATACCTCACCTGTATGAGCCCCTGACTCATGAGTAGACATATTCTGAGCTCCAAGAATTAAGTTAGTTCCCTTAACAGCATTGGAAATGGCATCGAGAAGAGTATATGGAGGAGCAATAAGAACTTTATTCTTAAAACTTCCTTCATTAAGAAGCTCAGTAACAAGATCCAACGCTTCCTTTTTAGTTGTGTTCATTTTCCAGTTTCCGGCAATATATGAAATACGCATTATTTCTCCTAATATAAATTCATACTATTTTAATGCAGCGATACCAGGTAATTCTTTACCTTCAAGATACTCAAGAGATGCTCCGCCACCAGTAGAAACATGATCAATCTTATCTGCATATCCAAACTTATTTACAGCGGCAACAGAATCCCCACCGCCAACTACTGTTATTCCTCTGCACTCAGCGACTAGTTGTGCAACCCCAAGAGTCCCTTTGGCAAAATTATTAAATTCAAAAACACCAAGAGGGCCATTCCATACGAGTGATTTAGCTTTAGCTATAACATCATTATAGGATTCTAAAGTTTTAGGACCGATATCCATTCCGATAAGACCATCCGGTATCATCTCTGAATTAATTGTAATAACTTCGGCATCAGAAGAAAATTCTGCAGCAGCAAGATGATCAACAGGGAGAAGTATTTCCACCCCTCTGTCAGACGCATCCTTTATCAGTTTTTTTGCTACATCAATGAAATCGTCTTCTATTAATGAATTACCAACATTTAATCCTTTAGCCTTTAAAAAAGTATAGGCCATTCCCCCACCGATAATCAGGGTTGTACAATTTTTTAATAATGACTCCAAAACACTAATCTTGGAAGAGACCTTGGCACCACCAATTATAGCTACAAATGGTTTTGCAGGATTAGTTACAAGGGGTTCAAAAAAGGCAACTTCTTTTTCTATCAAAAAACCTCCTGCAGAGGGAAGAAATTTTGTCACTCCTTCAGTGGAAGCATGTGCCCTGTGAGCGGTTCCGAAAGCATCATTTATAAAAATATCACCATTTTGAGCTAGTTTTTTTGCAAATTCAGGATCATTTTTTGTTTCTTCACTATGGAAACGCAAGTTTTCAAGAAGAAGAACTTCCCCTGGGTTAAGATCTTTTGTAAGTTTAACAATCTTATTGCCAATACAGTCTTCCGCCATAATAACTTTTGTACCAAGAAGTTTCTGCAGTCTTTCTCTGACAACTGAGAGGGAAAACTCAGACTTTACTTCTCCCTTTGGTCTGCCAAGATGGCTCATCACAATAAGGGATGAGCCTTCCTGGGACAAGATATAATTCAGTGTTGGCAAGGCTGAACGTATGCGGGTATCATCTGTAATAACACCATCTTTTACGGGTACATTAAAATCAACCCTGACAAGACACCTTTTATTTACCAAATTCATATCTTTAACAGTCTTAATTTTCATTACGAAAACTTCCTATTTAGTAATATAAAGGGCAAGATCTACAACTCTGTTGGAGTAACCCCATTCGTTGTCATACCATGAAAGAACTTTAAAAAAACCTTTCCCCATTTTCATAGTTGAAAGAGAATCAAAAATTGAGGAATGTGGATTCCCGACTATATCAATCGAAACAATTGGATCCTCAGTATATTCAAGATATCCCTTCATAGAACCCTCAGCCGCAGCCTTTACAGCAGCATTAAGTTCTTCTACTGAAGGATCTTTTTCAAGTCTGACAGTAAGATCCACAAGAGATCCTGTAGGAGTTGGAACTCTCAAAGCCATTCCATTAAGTTTTCCGTTAAGTTCGGGAACAACAAGACCTACAGCAGCTGCAGCTCCTGTAGTAGTAGGAATAATTGATACTGCTCCGGCTCTGGCTCTTCTAAGGTCACTGTGAGGAGCGTCATGGATTCTCTGATCACTGGTATAAGCATGAACTGTGGTCATCAAACCTTCTATAATACCAAAATTATCCTGAAGAACCTTTGCTATTGGTGCAAGACAATTTGTTGTACAGGAAGCATTTGACACTGAAATATCACTATCACTGTATGAAGCATCATTTACACCAAGAACTATGGTATTATCAACCTGATCTTTAGCAGGTACAGTAAGAATTACTTTTTTTGCACCAGCACTAACATGGTCTTTATATCCGCCTTTGGGA
>JAJRQE010000015.1 GCA_024280415.1 Spirochaetota bacterium
TTACTGGAAAGTTATTTTTAAAATATGGGTTTCAAAGATTATCGCCTGGAAACTATTTCAGGCGATTTTTTCATACCATATCTGGCGAGGTTTGGCCATTTAGCCAGGTAGGGTTTGGCATTATGTTCGGGCTGGTAACACTATCTCTTTATTAGTGAACTCTTTATGTTACTTCGCACTTAGCTCGTATCCCCCCCCCTCTGGTCACTTGCAGACCATCTGCAATATAATAGTGCTATGGATCTTTTTGAAAATACAACTGATACACAGCATCAGCCCCTGGCCTATAGAATGCGACCCTCTACTCTGGAGGAGTACATAGGTCAGGAACATATTGTAAGCGAAGGACGTCTCCTCCGCAGAATGATTCAGGCTGATCAGCTGTCATCTTTAATTTTTTACGGCCCTCCCGGAACAGGAAAAACAACCCTTGCAAGGGTCATTGCGAATTCCACAAAAAGTGTTTTCATAACTATGAATGCTGTTTTAACAGGGGTAAAAAATCTCAGGGAAGAGATTGTCCGGTCAAAAGAAAGATTTACCCTTCAGGGGGAACGAACCATCCTGTTTGTAGATGAAATACACCGGTGGAATAAGTCACAGCAGGATGCACTTCTCCCATGGGTTGAGAGCGGTACGATTGTTCTGATAGGTGCCACAACCCAAAACCCCTACTTTGAAGTACACTCCGCTCTGGTCAGCCGTTCAAGGATCTTTCAGCTAAAAGAATTATCAAGAGATAACTTATGGGATATTGCACTCCAGGCTCTTGCCAACAGGATCAAAGGATACGGAAAATATAATATCAGCTTTGAACCGGGAGCTCTGGAACATCTTGTGAATATCGCAAATGGAGATGCAAGGTCACTTCTGAATGCAGTTGAGCTTGCCGTAGAGACTACAGGTGAATCATTTCCCCCAGACCACAATTCAGAAATAATCATATCTCTGGAAACAGCAGAAGAGAGCATTCAGCAAAAGGTTGTACTCTACGATAAAGAGGGTGACTACCATTTTGATATAATAAGTGCCTTCATCAAGTCAATTAGGGGAAGTGATCCTGATGCATCCCTCTACTGGCTTGCAAAAATGGTAAAAGCAGGGGAAGATCCCCATTATATTTTTCGGAGAATGCTTATCTCCGCCAGTGAGGATATAGGACTCGCCGATCCCAATGGAATTGTAATTGTTGAATCTGCAGCAGCAGCATTCGACAGGGTAGGTCTCCCTGAGGGACGCTACCATCTGACCCATGCCGCACTTTATCTTGCAACAGCCCCAAAGTCAAATTCCGCCCTGGGATTTTTCGATGCCCTGAAAACAATAGAGAAGGAGGAAAACAGCCAGGTACCAAACCACCTGAAGGATGCCGGAAGAGACAAAGAGGGATTCGGACACGGAGAGGGGTATCTCTATCCCCATGCATACAGAGATCACTGGGTTGCCCAGCAGTATCTGCCTGACTCACTTCAGGGGAAAGTCTTTTACAATCCCTCAGATACCGGATATGAAGCAGAAATAAAAAACGAAGTTTTCAGGAAAAGAGAAGCCCAGATTGAATCCCAAAACCCTTCATCATTTCCTGAGATTTTAACAACATCTCCACCAGATAAAAACAGAGACAGATGGTTTGAAAGGCTGCTTCAAAACCGGGGTGAAATTCTTAAAGATATTCAAAAAGAAGTATTTTCCCTGGCAAAGATCAGATCCCACAACAATGTAATTGATCTAAACACCGGCAGCGGTCTTTTACTATTGGAAGCTGCAAGACGAGTTAGAGAAGGACTTGTGTATGGATTAACTTCCACAAGAGAAAACCGTGTCTACCTGGAACAATATACAAATCAAATCCCCGAATTGGAGCGACCTGTAATTGGGGAGATGAATCTTGAAGAATATATTAAAAATAACACCGATAAGCTTTTATTCGATATAGTCATAGGAAGAAATACCCTCTTTAGAGAGAAAAATAAACCTGTATATATAGACTTGATAAATAAGATATGCCGTCCTGGAGGAAGAATTATCCTGGCAGAAACAATGCTTTCTGAATCAGTAAGATTATCCTCAGTTTTATCAAGCTCCCTGGAATCAAATTCAGAATTAACTGTAAAAGACAAAGAACTCATTTTAATATTACAGGAGATCGAAAAGGTAATCTATGAATCAGAAGATAATTCGGATACAAACTGGGGCGAAAGAGATGTGACTGTCTGGCTGACAGCATCAGGGTTTACTGAAATAAATTTACATAAAAAGAACTACATTACCCAGATGAATATAACAGACAGGGATATTCATAACTGGTTTATCCCCGACAGTTCTGATTTCAGCTATGGAGCTGTTCTTGAAAAAATAAATAAAACGGACAAAAGAGAGGAATTAATTACTATTCTCAACAAATATTTATCAAAAAAAAGCCTTCCCTGGGAATCCACTACAATCTTTATTACAGGAAAGATTTAATTTTTTTCTGTTTATCTGGTATTAAACTTTGAGATCGATTAATCCAATTATTAATCAACTGGTAGCAGTATATTTTAAATAAATACGGTACAACGAATCGTGAGATATTCCGGTTTTATATATTCAAAAGATTGTACAGTAAAAAAAATAATTATGTCAACATTTCTGTTGACAAGAATTATGACTCAAAGGGCTAAGCTGACAGAAGAAATAAATACAAAATTGAGGGAAAGTATTAAATCAAATAAAAAAATTACTGAGGCTTACAATCAACTCGAAAAACTGCAGGAATCTCTTGTTCAATCCGAAAAAATGAAGTCCATAGGTATTCTTGCAGCAGGAATGGCACATGAAATAAATAATCCTCTCGGAGGGATCGTACAGGGTGCTCAGGCAGTATCAAACAGACTCAAGTCAGATTCCAAAGCAAATTTATCCTCTGCTGAAAAAGCCGGAATAGAATTAAA